>NZ_JBOHHI010000073.1:0-30615 GCF_050700595.1 Mycobacterium sp. | reverse complement strand
GGCCCGACCGGAGCGCACAGGAAAAGCTGGGCAGACCAGCAGATACTTTATGCCCACACACCGACACGTACCATCACAACCGACCACTACAGCCGGACCTCAGCTCATCGGTGGATCGAGGCTTAGGCTGGCGGCCAAGAGAGGATCGAAATGACTGGTATCGAGCAGTTCCGCTATGACGGCAAGAGGGCGCTGGTGGTGGGCGGCGCGACCGGGATGGGCGCCGCGGCAGCCAAGACGGCGGCTGCTCTCGGTGCCGAGGTCATCGTGATGGACTACGCGGCCGTCGCTCCTGCGCTCGGCCGCGGGATCAAGGTGGACCTTGCGGACCGAGCGTCGATCGATAGCGCCATCGAGCAGGTGGGCGGACCCGTCGACGCCCTGTTCTCCGCCGCCGGCGTTGCCGACGGACCAGATCTCATGCGGATCAACTTCATCGGCCATCGCCATCTCATCGAACGGATGCTGAACGACGGCCAACTACGCCGCGGCTCGGCAGTCTGCTTCATCTCCTCGGTGGGCGGCATCGGATGGGAGAACGATCTGCCGCGGCTGCAGGAGTTCCTGGCCACGCCCGATTTCGACGCAGCGGACGCCTGGGCCAACGCCCACGAGCCGGAGGGCATCATCCATTACGGCTTCAGCAAGCAGGCGATCAACGCCTACGTCGCGACGAAGGCGTTTCCATTCCTGGCGAAAGGGGTGCGCATCAACGCGATCTGCCCCGGTCCGACCGACACTCCGCTCGCCCAGGCCAACGCCGATCTGTGGCTGACTTTCGCGCAGGACTACCGGGATGCCACCAGCGTGGAGGTCCACACGCCGGAGCAGATGGCCAACGTGATGGCGTTCCTCAACAGTGACGCGGCGGCCGGCATCAACGGCGTGACTCTCCTCGTTGATTACGGGCACGTCATGTCGTCTCTTACCGGGTCGTTCGCGCCCGGCAAGCCCATCATCGACCTGATCATGGGCCGGGTGTCGCTCACCTAGCCGGTTCAGGGTCGGGCCAGGGCATGGCGGGTGCAGGAGCGATGAGCGCCGGCTGGCACGTTTACTCCCGAAGGCGACCGCAGCACTGGTACAAAAAGCAGTGCGATGAGAACGACGTCCAAACGGCTGTGGGGATGGAGGTGCCCGGTGAAAGGCCGGTCCGTCGCCGTGGCGGTGACCGCCTCGGTGTTGATGGCATCCAGCTCGGGATGTTTCATGAACTCGGAAAAGGTGCCGCAGAAAACGGCGCATATCACCGTCGGCAGCATGACCCGCACCTCGCACGCGGTCTCTTGTAGCCAAGTTGAGTGGTTGTTGACCGCTAACATCAGCGCGGCGCCCGGTAGCGTCAAGGTGGTCCTCAAGCTCGATTCCGAAAAGCCCAAGACCGAATCCGTCAATATCGACAATTTCGAAGACTTCACCGGCGTTGCCGACGCTGGAGCCGGCAACGCCACAGCTGTTTTCTCCGGCAACAAATACACCATCACGGGCGAGGCACAAGGATCTAAGCGCAACGACCCACACGTCTCGATGACCGCGCCGTTCAGGATCGAAGTTGGCTGCTGATCGCACTCACGTCTCGCGCTCAGGCGGTTCTTGGGCGTCTCGGCCAGGAGGCGACTTCTGCAGCCACCGCCTAAGTCGAAGAAGCTGATCGACCACTAGGCCGACGCCCACCAGCAGCATCAGCACAACAATCGTGGCGTTCACTGCTCAATGGTGACAGGTCGAAGCTTCCTTTTGCGGCGCCCGCGCGAGCGCGAGTTCAGGGTTGCCGAGGAGTCACTGCAGGCGGGTTGGGAACTGCGTGGTCCATTTCCGCCGCACTACCCCGTGCATTCCGTGACGCTCTACCGATGAGATGATCTACCGGTGAGCATCACAAGCCGCGTGGCCGATAAATTCTCTGCGGAATACTGGTATCGCCTCGCCACCCGCCATGGCGGTGATGATCTGGTGTTCCTGAGCTGGGGCTACGAGGAGGACCCGCCGATGGCCCTGCCATTGGCAGAATCCGACGAGCCCGACCGGCAGGCCATTCAGCTCTATCACTGCACGGCGACCCAGGTCGATCTCACCGGCAAACGGGTACTGGAAGTCAGTTGCGGGCACGGCGGCGGAGCCTCCTACCTGGTGCGCACCCTGGGCCCGGCCTCCTACACCGGGCTGGACTTAAATCCCGCCGGTATCGACTTCTGCCGAAAAAGGCACGACCTGCCCGGCCTGGATTTCGTGTGCGGCAACGCAGAGAACCTACCCTTCGCCGATGAATCCTTCGACGCGGTAATCAACATCGAAGCCTCGCACTACTACCCGTCGTTCCCCCGTTTCCTCGCCGAAGTGACCCGCGTGCTGCGCCCGGGAGGCCATTTTCTGTACGCGGATAACCGCCATCGCCAAAACCGTATCGCCAAGTGGGAGAGGGAGCTAGGCGACGCCCCCATGCGGCTCCTGTCGGAAAGGGTTATCAATGAGCAGGTTGCACGCGGGCTGAAGAAGAATGTGCAGTTGAAGCAGACGTTTCCTATTCTTCCGGCGTTCTTGGTCGATAGGTTAATCGCAGCGTTCCGCTACGGATTGCAAACCGGAGACAACTCTTACCGGATGTACTGCTTCGTCAACAACTGAGGCGACGTCCGGGGGTTGCCGCATCGTCACGAACTCGCTGCTCTCTTCTGGTGTTATCGAGAAACGCTCCGACCAGCGCATACATTTTTGGCAGAAATGGTGCGGGCGGAGGGACTCGAACCCTCAAGCTCTTTCGAGCACCGGCACCTAAAGCCGGCGCGGTTGCCTAATTTCGCCACGCCCGCAAGCCCCACGAGCGTACCGCTTTGATCAGGACGGATCTGTCAGCGGTCGCGCGACTCGATGAGTTCGTCGGGCCGAAGGCGTGAGCCCGAAAGGCCACTGCGGGGTACCGTCTAAACGTGTCCACTACACGGCGTCGGAGACCCGCGCTCGTCGCGCTCGTCATCGTCGCTGCCTGCGGCTGCCTGGCTTTGGGCTGGTGGCAGTTGACGAGGTTTGAGTCGACGTCGGGCACGTTCCAAAACCTGGGATACGCATTGCAGTGGCCGCTGTTCGCCGGCTTCTGTGTGTACGCGTATTACAAGTTTGTCCGTTACGAGGAAGCGCCGCCAGAACCACGCAAAGACCGCGGCATGACGGAGATACCGGACGGGCTATTGCCGGAGCGTCCTCAAGCCGCGAAGCCCAGCGCCGACGACGCCGCACTGCGGGAGTACAACGCCTACCTCGCCCAGCTCGCCAAAGACGATGCCGACAAACAGAACAGGACGACCGCATGACCACACCCGAGACGCCGAAAACGCGGCAGGCCACACCGGCCGAAAAAATCCGCACGGCACTGTTGGGTTATCGCATCATGGCGTGGACGACCGGTGTGTGGCTGATCTTGTTGTGCGCCGAGATCGTGGTCCACTACGTCTACAACGTGAAGATCGAGTGGGTTGCCGTGGTACACGGCTGGGTCTACTTCGTCTATGTGCTGGCCGCGTTCAACCTCGCAGTCAAGGTCCGCTGGCCGGTCGCCAAGACCATCGGAGTGCTGCTGGCCGGCACCATTCCGCTGCTGGGCATCATCGTCGAGCACTTCCAGACCAAGGACATCAAGGCGCGCTTCGCTCTGTAACCCGTTGAGTGTGTGGGTTATGAACGCAAAAGCCGAAAAATCTCGACCACTTCCCGCACAGTCAACGCGTGTCAGCCGCCAGCGCCCGCAGCGCCGGTAGCAGCAGCGCCAACGCCCTGCCGCGATGCGACACCGCGTCCTTCTCGTCGGGGCGCAGCTGCGCCGCAGTGCACGCAAAGCCGTCCGGAAGGAAGACCGGGTCGTAGCCGAATCCGCCGTCGCCGCGGGGCTCCCGCGCGATCGCACCCGGCCACTCGCCACGCACCACGACTTCGCCCGACTTCGACACCAGCGCGCACGCCGAGACGAACGCCGCGCCGCGCCGCTCGTCGGGTACGTCGCGCAGTTGCGCTAGCAGCAGTGCGATGTTGGCGCCGTCGTCACCGTGTACACCGGCCCAGCGCGCCGACAGCACCCCGGGCATGCCGTTCAACGCCGCCACCTCCAAACCGGAGTCGTCGGCGACCGTCGGCAATCCCGTCGCGGCGAACCCATCACGGGCCTTGGCCAGTGCGTTGTCCTCGAAAGTCGCCGCGGTCTCAGGGGTTTCATCGAACGCCCGCACATCGTCGAGCGACACCAGTGTCAGTGCCGACAGTGCCGCGGCGTCCAGCACCCTTCGCAGTTCGGCCAGCTTCTTGCGGTTGCGGCTGGCGACCAGCAAGCGGGTCAGGTGCCGAACGCTTTCTGCGGGGGTGGTCCTTCGGGCAACTCGCCCGGATACGGCGACGCCAACGCCTCACGTTGCGCGGCGAACAGCTTGTCGCAGGCGCCCAGTGCGGCGTCGAGCAGCTTGTCCAGCGTCGAGCGTGGGAAGGTGGCCCCTTCGCCGGTGCCCTGCACCTCGACCAGGGTCCCGGTGTCGGTGGCGACGACGTTCATGTCGACCTCGGCGCGGGCGTCCTCCTCGTAGGGCAGGTCCACCCGGATCCGGCCGTCGACCACGCCGACGCTGACCGCAGCGATCGCACACGACAACGGCCGCGGGTCAGACAGTTTGCCCGCCGCGCTCAGGTAGGTCACAGCGTCGGCCAGCGCGACGTAGGCCCCGGTGACCGCCGCGGTGCGGGTGCCGCCGTCGGCCTGCAACACATCGCAGTCGATCGCGATGGTGTTCTCCCCCAACGCCGCCAGATCGATGGCGGCCCGAAGGGACCGGCCGACCAACCGGCTGATCTCCTGGGTGCGCCCGGACAGCCGGCCCCGCACCGATTCCCGGTCGCTGCGGGTGTGGGTGGCGGCCGGCAGCATGGCGTATTCGGCGGTGAGCCAGCCCAACCCTGACCCCTTACGCCAGCGCGGCACACCCTCGGTGACGCTGGCAGCGCACATGACCTTGGTGTGGCCGAATTCAACCAGCACCGAACCCGCTGGATGTGAGGTGAAGCCGCGGGTGATGACTACCGGGCGAAGTTCATCGTCGAGGCGACCGTCTTCTCGTCTGGACACGCCGCCAACACTATCCCGATGACGATTGGCCGATATTGAATGTCTCGCCGCAGACCACCGCATGCACGGGGCCGCCGAATTCGGCCTTGGCCTCGCTGATCACGTCCTCGCGCGACGTCCACGGCGGAATGTGGGTGAGCAGCAACTCCCGCACGCCGGCCGCCGCGGCCATCTGCCCGGCTTCGGTGCCCGACAGGTGCAAATTGCCGGGGCGGTCGGAAGAGTGCGTCCAAGATGCCTCGCACAGGAAGACGTCAGCGTCGCGGGCCAGTTCGACAAGAGAATCGCAGGTGCCGGTGTCACCACTGTAGACAAACGACGCCCCGGTGGGATCGGTGATCCGCAGACCGTACGACTCGGTCGGGTGCGACACCACCCGCGGCACCACGGTCAGCGTGCCGATGTGCACAGGCTCACCGTCAACCCAATGTCGGACGTCGAAGATATCGGAGAAATCGTCGATTTCCCCGCCGTAGGGCGAGGACGCCGCACCGAGCCGCGACCAGGTGTCGCTGGGCCCGTACATCAACGCCTTACCGACCGGTGGCGACGGATGGTAGCGGCGCCACACGAACAGTCCCGGCAAATCCAGGCAGTGGTCGGCGTGCAGATGAGACAACAGCACGTGCACCGAACCTGGATCGGTGTGCCGCTGCAGTGACCCGAGAACGCCCCCACCGAAGTCGATGACCAGCGGCGGAGTGTCCGGCGCCCTGAGCAGATAACCCGATGCCGGCGAGTCCGGGCCGACAACACTGCCGGAGCAGCCAAGCACGGTAATTCGCACGGTCACTACTGTGCCATGCCCAACACCGGGTTGGCGGAAACATCCCGGCTTTACTGTGCGGAAGGAATCGAGCGCGGTGTACTGGCGTGACGGTGAACGGGCTGCACCCCGGTGACGGCGGGTCCCAGAAACCGTGCCGCCAGCCTGGCGAACGCTTCCGGGTCGCCGGTGGCTTCGAATATCCGGGTCGCCGGCGGCGCATCATGCGGGCGCAACAGGTCCAGCTCGGTGAGCACCCGCACCAGCTCCTTCGCGGTCTCCTCGGCGCTGGACACCAGGGTGACGTGCTGGCCCATCACCAGTTGGATAAGCCCCGACAGCAGCGGATAGTGCGTGCAGCCCAGCACCAGCGTGTCCACGTCGGCACGCTGCAGCGGCTCCAGATAGCCCTCGGCCAGCCCGAGCACCTGGCGCCCGCTGGTGATGCCACGCTCGACGAAGTCGACGAACCGCGGGCAGGCCACCGCAGTGATCTCGGTGTCGCGGGCTGCCGCGAACGCGTCCTGATAAGAGCGCGACGTGATGGTCGCCTGGGTGCCGATCACTCCGATGCGACCGTTGCGGGTGGTGGCGACCGCGCGCCGCACCGCCGGAACGATTACCTCGACGACCGGCACATCGTAGCGATCATGGGCGTCCCGCAGGCATGCCGAGGATGCCGCGTTACACGCGATCACCAAGGCCTTGACGCCACGCTCGACGAGATTGTCGCCGATGGCCAGCGCGCGGGCGCGGATCTCGGGGATGGTGAGCGGGCCGTACGGGCCGTTGCCGGTGTCGCCGACGTAGATGATGTCCTCGTCGGGCAGTTGGTCGATGATCGGCCGGGCGACGGTGAGCCCGCCGACGCCGGAGTCGAACACCCCCACGGGCGCCAGAGCGCGGCTCATGTCGGCAGCGCCCGTTGGGGGCCCAGCTCACGGGCCTTGCGTTCCGGGCTGGACAGCAGGTAGGCGGCCAACACCCCCGCGATCGCGCCGCACAGATGCCCCTGCCAGGACACGCCCCCGCAGACGTTGAGCACCGGCACCGCACTCCACAGGATCCCGCCGTAGAGGAACAGCACCACGATCCCGATGACGACCTGCCAGGCCGAGCGGGTGAAGAACCCGAACACCAGCAAAAAGGTCAACCAGCCGAAGATCAGGCCCGAAGCGCCGATGTGATCGGTCTCCCCGCACGGCGAGCCCACATTGCCGATCAGCCAGGTGCCGAAGCCGCCGACGATCCACACGATCGCAGTCGCCCACACGAACCGCGACAACCCGGCCAGCGTCACCAGAAAACCGAGGATCAACGCCGGTCCGGTGTTGGCCAGCAGATGCTGCCAATTCGCGTGCAGCAGCGGGGCGAAGATGATGCCCCACAGGCCGCCGGTCTCCAGCGGCCGTATGCCGTTGCGATCCAGCTGGTGGCCGCCGAGTTGATCGAACAGCTCGATGACATACAGCAACGCCACGAAGCTGACGATCGTCGCACCGCCGACCACCATTGCCGATCGTTGCTTCGGTTGCCGGGCGGGCGGCACCGGATGTCCGGCCCCGCGACTCAAGCCCATAGCTGCCCTTCCAACGCGTCTTCAGCCTCGTCCACGGTACCGGCGTAAGCACCGGTGGACAGGTACTTCCAACCGGCGTCAGCAACCACGAACGCGATGTCGGCGCGCTCGTTCGCCTTGAGCGCCTTCCCGGCGACGCCGAGCGCGGCCTGCAGCACCGCGCCGGTGGAGATTCCGGCGAAGATGCCCTCGGCCTCGATCAACTCCCGGGTGCGGCGCACCGCGTCGGCGGCGCCGACCGAGTAGCGGGTGGTCAAGACGCCGGGGTCGTAGAGCTCGGGCACAAAGCCCTCATCGATGTTGCGCAAGGCGTAGACACCTTCGCCGTAGCGGGGTTCGGCGGCCACGATCTGCACGTCGGGCACGTGCTCACGCAGGAACCGCCCGGTGCCCATCAAGGTGCCGGTGGTGCCCAGTCCCGCGACGAAGTGGGTGATTTCCGGCAGGTCGGCCAGCAGCTCGGGGCCGGTGCCGTAATAGTGCGCGTCGGTGTTGGCCGGATTGCCGTACTGATAGAGCATCACCCACGACGGGTTGGCCGCGGCGAGCTCCTTGGCGGTGGCCACCGCGGTGTTGGATCCACCCTCGGCGGGCGAGAAGATGATCTGCGCGCCGTAGAGCTCGAGCAACTGACGGCGCTCGACCGAGGTGTTCTCCGGCATCACGCAGATCAGCTGATAGCCCTTCAACCGGGCCGCCATCGCCAGCGAAATACCGGTGTTGCCGCTGGTCGGCTCGAGGATCGTCGCGCCGGGCGCCAGCAACCCGTCGGCCTCGGCCTGCTCGATCATCCGCAGCGCAGGCCGGTCTTTGATCGACCCGGTCGGGTTGCGGTCTTCCAGCTTGGCCCACAGCCGCACGTGCGCGCCCTCAGACCCGTCCTCCCAGCGTGGCGACAGCCGTGGCAGACCGACCAGCGGGGTGTTGCCCAGCGCCGCCAGCAGCGAGTCGTATCGGGTCACTTACCCACCCGCCACGGCGGGCAGGATGGTGAGAGAGTCGCCGTCAGCGATCGTGGTGTCCAGCCCGCCGGAGAACCGCACGTCCTCGTCGTTGACGTAGATATTGACGAAGCGATGCAGTTTGCCGTCCTGCACCAGCCGCTCGGAGATCCCGGAGTAGTTGGCCTCCAGGTCGGTGATGACCGCCTGCAGGGTCTCGCCGCTGGCCTCGACGCGTTTTTGCCCGCCGGTGTGCGGACGCAGGATGGTCGGAATGGACACGGTGACGCTCATTGATACTCCTCGACGATGGTGACGGGCTCTTCGGTGACGACGCCGTCCACGATGCGGTAACTGCGCAGTTCGTGTTGGTCGGGGTCGCGGGTGGACACCAGCACGTAGTGGGCGTCGGGCTCGGCGGCCAGGCTCACGTCAGTGCGGCTGGGGTAGGCCTCGGTCGCGGTGTGCGAGTGATAGATGACGACCGGCACCTCGTCGCCCGCCTCCATAGTCCGCCACACCGTGAGTTGTTCTTGCGAGTCGAACCGGTAGAACGTCGGCGAGCGTTCGGCGTTCACCATCGCGATGTGCCGCTCGGGGCGGTCGGAGCCCTCCGGACCGGCCAGCACACCGCAGGCTTCGTCGGGGTGGTCGGCGCGCGCATGGGCGAGGATCGCGTCGACCAGATCAGTACGAATCACCAGCACGGGGTCCCTTTTCCTCACTCGAATGCTCCGGGCAACAGGTCCCGGTAGGTCGGTATTCCGGCCACCGACTCCGCGGCCAGCACACCGACCAGCACTGCGCGGGCCAGGCAGTCGGCCGCCGCCGCGCCAACCTCGGTCAGCAACGCGGTCTCCGGCGCGAACGCGGCCGGCGTTTCAGCCGGCGGCGGAACCTCGACGGCGCCGGTGGCCAGCGCGAACACCATATCGCCGTCCACCGGGGTATGCGCGGGCCGGATGGTGCGGGCCAGGCCGTCGTGGGCGGCGGTGGCGACGCGCTTGCACCCGGCCGGGCTCAACGCGGCGTCGGTCGCTACCACACCGATGGTGGTGTTGAGCGGGGTCAATCGGCTTTCCAGCTCCGCCAAGGCGGTGACCTGGTCGGCCGGCGGCGGTACCAACCCGAACTCGTCGGCCAGGTGCGCCAGCCAGGGCAGACCGGTGGCCCGGTCGACCACGTCGCCGGCGGAGTTCACCGCGACAAGCGCGCCGACGGTCACCCCGCAGGCCAGCGTGATCGATGCGGTCCCGACGCCACCCTTGAGCACGCCCGCGCGGGCACCCACCCCGGCGCCAACCGTCCCGACCGCGACCGGCTCGTCAGAGGCTGCTTGGCAGGCGGCGTGCCCGAATTCTGCCGTCGGCCGGCAGCCCCAGCCGCCGACCTCCAGATCGAAAATGACGGCGGCCGGCACGATCGGCACCAATCCGCCCTTCATCGCCACGCCCCGGTCGTGTTCTTCCAGCCAGCTCATCACGCCGTCGGCGGCGGCCAGACCGTAGGCGCTGCCGCCGGCGATCAGCACCGCGTCGACGTAACGCACGCTGTTGGCCGGGTCGAGCAGGTCGGTTTCCCGGCTGCCGGGCGCACCGCCCCGGGAGTCGACGGCACCGACCGTTCCGGGCGGTGCGACGACGACGGTGACGCCGGTCGCCCACCCCGCACCCGGTGTCACGTCGGGGTCCAACCGGTGATAGTGCCCGACGCGGATGCCCCCGACGTCGGTGATCGAGTTCATCTGGACCCCAGCAGCGCCAGGACCAGGTAGTCCTGCACGACGGTCAGCCACTGGTAGACGTCGAGGTGGGGGGCTATCGGATGGTCATCGGGCAGTCGATCCGGCCCGTCGGGGCGGACGTCGAGCATGGTGCCCAACGCCAACCGGACGTCGTTGACGGCTGCGATCCAGGCGTTCGCGGCGTCTTCGGTCAGTTCGACGCGGCCGCCGTCCCCAACGGTGTCCAGTAGTTGTTGAGCGGCAACACGTTTGGCCTCGATGATTTCCGGTTCGTGCAGGCTGCGCAGGGCGGCGTTGAGGATCTCCGCAGCATCGGGTTTGTCGTCCTCCGGTTTGGAGAAATCCGGCAGCAGGCGACGCAGCGTCGCGTTGTCCGGGGGGTCGGTGTTGCCGGTCTTGATGCCGGTGATCTGTTCGAGTTCGTCTGGCGGCGACGAAGATTCCCGATCGTCGAGCAGGCCGATCATCGATCCGACGAGGGTCTTGAGTAAGGCCGCCTCCTGCGACGTCAGGGCGGACCGAAAACGCAAGCCCTCAGCGGTCTCAACCCGCTTCCACTTGCGCACCCCCCGACGTCACCGGTCCTGCTGCATGGTCGCCCACAACCCGGCGGCATGCAGCCTTGACACGTCGACTTCCATGGATTCCCGGCTGCCCGACGACACCACCGCCTTGCCTTCGTTGTGCACTTGCAGCATCAGTTTGGTGGCGTGCGGCTCGCTGTAGCCGAACAATTTCTGGAAGACATACGTCACGTAGTTCATCAGGTTGACCGGGTCGTCCCACACAAGGGTGACCCACGGACTGGCCGTGACGTCGACCGGATCGGCGCGGCGCTGTTCGCTGGTTCCCGGCTTGCTCGGTGCTGACGCAACCATGGTCTCCAGGATACCGAGCAGCGACTGGAGCCATCCGAAGACGACGTCAACCGATACCGTTGCGATGTGGACGACTCTGTCTGTGCGGCGTTGCTGACCGACAAGTACGAGTTGACGATGCTATCGGCGGCGCTGCGCGACGGCACGGCGCACCGTCGGACCACCTTCGAGCTGTTCGCCCGGCGGCTGCCCGACGGGCGACGGTACGGGGTCCTAGCCGGCACCGGCCGGTTTCTGGAAGCGTTGCCGCAGTTGAGGTTCGACGACACCACGCTGGCATCGCTGGCGGAATTCCTTGACGCAGACACGTTGCGCTACCTCGCTGATTTCCGGTTCCGCGGCGACGTCGAGGGATATGCCGAGGGTGAGCTGTACTTCCCCGGATCACCGGTGCTTTCGGTGCAGGGCAGCTTCGCCGAGTGCATTGTGCTGGAGACGCTCGCGCTGTCGATCTTCAATCATGACACCGCGATCGCGTCGGCAGCCGCCCGGATGGTCAGTGCCGCGGCCGAGCGGCCGCTGATCGAGATGGGGTCACGGCGCACCCACGAGCGGGCCGCTGTCGCTGCGGCCCGCGCCGCCTACGTCGCCGGCTTTGCCGCATCGTCGAATCTGGAGGCCAAGCGCCGATACGGGGTGCCGGCCGAGGGCACCGCTGCGCACGCGTTCACCTTGTTGCACAACGGTGCCGACGGGCCCGACGAGCCGGCGGCTTTCCGCGCCCAGGCAGACGCGCTGGGCGTCGGCACCACCTTGCTGGTCGACACCTACGACGTGACCACCGGCGTGGCCAACGCGGTCGCGGCCGTCGGCGTCGAGCTCGGCGCGGTGCGCATCGACTCCGGTGAGCTGGGCGTACTGGCCCGTCAGGTCCGCGAGCAGCTCGACCGGCTCGGGGCGACGGGGACCCGGATCGTGGTCTCCGGTGATCTCGACGAGTTCGCGATCGCCGCGCTGCGGGCCGAGCCGGTGGACAGCTACGGGGTCGGCACCGCGCTGGTCACCGGGTCGGGCGCGCCGACCGCGAACATGGTCTACAAGCTGGTCGAGGTGGACGGCATTCCGGTGCAGAAGCGCAGCGTGCGCAAGGAGTCCAACGGCGGCCACAAACAGGCGGCCCGGACGAGCCGCCCGACCGGCACGATCACCGAGGAGATCGTCTACCCGGCGGGCCGCCCGCCCGAGACCGGCGAGCCGTGCCGGATGTTGACCACACCGCTGGTGCGCGACGGGCAGCCGGTGGCCGACACGGGCAGGGTGGCGGTGGACGCGGCACGGAGGTTGGTGGCGTCGGGCTTGCGAAGTCTGCCGTGGGAGGGTCTGATGTTGTCGCGCGGCGATCCGGCGATTCCCACGACGCAGATCCCGGCCACCCCCCGATAACCGACAACCGCAGGAGTAGCCACGCCCGATCTGTCCGTGCCCGAGCTGCTGGCCACCGCGGTGGCGGCGCTGGGAGGTAGTGAGCGCGGCGGCCAGCTGCAGATGGCCGCCGCGGTCGCGCAGGCTTTCGAAACCGGCGAGCACCTCGCGGTACAGGCCGGCACCGGCACCGGGAAGTCGTTGGCCTACCTGGTGCCGGCGATCGTGCACGCGGTCTCGGATGACACGCCGGTGGTGGTTTCGACCGCGACAATCGCGTTGCAGCGCCAACTCGTCGACCGCGATCTGCCCCAATTGGCCGATTCACTCGCCGATGCGCTGCCCCGCCGGCCCCGGTTCGCGTTGCTGAAGGGGCGACGGAATTACCTGTGCCTGAACAAAATCCACGGTGGCTCCGCGACAGACTCCGCGGACGAACTTCAGGACGAGCTCTTCGACGCGCCGACTGTCACCGCGTTGGGCCGCGACGTGCAACGGCTCACCGCGTGGGCGTCGTCGACGGATTCCGGTGACCGTGACGATCTCAAGCCGGGCGTGGCAGACCGGTCGTGGGCCCAGGTCAGCGTGTCGGCGCGGGAATGCCTCGGCATGGCACGCTGCCCGTTCGGCGCCGAGTGCTTCGCCGAACGCGCAAGAGGAGCTGCCGGCCGGGCTGATGTTGTCGTCACCAACCACGCGCTGCTGGCCATCGACGCGGTCGCCGACTCGGCCGTGCTGCCCGAACACCGGCTGCTGGTGGTCGACGAGGCGCACGAGCTGGCCGACCGGGTGACCGCGGTGGCCACCGGGGAGCTCACGTCGGCTGCGCTCGGGGTCGCCTCCCGACGCATCACCCGGCTCGTCGAACCGGAATTGCTGCAGCGGTGGGAGACCGCGTCGGGCAGGTTCACCGCGGCGATCACCGACGCGAGCCCCGGGCGCATCGATCATCTCGACGACGAGCTGGCCACGCACCTGACCGCACTACGCGACGCGGCCGGCGCGGCGCAGTCGGCGATCGACATGTCGCCCGGCGACCCGAAGGCGGCGGCCGCTCGCGCCGAGGCGGTCGCCAGCCTCACCGAGATCGGTGACACCGCCTCGCGGATCCTGGCGTCGTTCGCCCCGGCGATCCCCGACCGCACCGATGTGGTCTGGCTGGACCACGAGGACAACCGCGGCGCGACACGCGCCGTGCTCAAAGTGGCGCCGCTGTCGGTGGCCGGCGTGCTGCGCGACCGGTTGTTCGCCGGTGTGACGGCGGTGTTAACCTCGGCCACGCTGACCGTCGGCGGATCGTTCGACGCGATGGCCACCGCGTGGGGTCTGGCCGACAGCGATGATGAGCCGCGGTGGCGCGGTCTCGATGTCGGCTCGCCGTTCCGGCACGCCAAGGCCGGGATTCTGTATGTGGCGGCTCACCTGCCGCCGCCCGGACGCGACGGCACCGGCTCGGCCGAGCAGCTGACCGAGATCGCCGACCTGATCACCGCCGCGGGCGGGCGCACGCTCGGCTTGTTCTCGTCGATGCGGGCGGCACGCGCCGCCGCCGAGGCCCTGGCCGAGCGGCTGTCCACGCCGGTGCTCTGCCAGGGTGACGACAACACCGCCGCACTGGTCGGGCAGTTCGCCGCCGACGCCGCCACGTCGCTGTTCGGCACGCTCTCGCTGTGGCAGGGCGTCGACGTGCCCGGCCCGTCGCTGTCGCTGGTGATCATCGACCGCATCCCGTTCCCGCGACCCGACGACCCGCTGCTTTCCGCCCGCCAGCGCGCGGTGGCCGCGCACGGCGGCAACGGATTCATGGCGGTCGCCGCCAGCCACGCCGCGCTGCTACTGGCGCAGGGGTCGGGGCGGCTGCTGCGCGGCGTCGAGGACCGCGGTGTGGTCGCGGTGCTCGACTCCCGGATGGCCACCGCCCGCTACGGCGGCTATCTGCGCGCCTCGCTGCCGCCGTTCTGGCCGACGACGGACGGCGGTGAAGTCCGCAACGCACTCACTCGGCTGCGCTCTGCATCGTCGCCGAGCTAAGCCAGCGTCACCAATCCCAGCTCGGCCGCGTCGGCGAGCATCGGGTGATGGGGCAGCACCCGCACGGTGTAACCCACGGCCCCGGCGACCGGCAACGGCGTCGTCGTCGAAAAGATTTCGCCGCCGCCGAATGCGGTGCCGGTGTGCGACATCTCGATGGTGACCGGATCGAGCAGCGTGTCGCCGGCGTCGACCCTCCCCACCAAAGCCTGCACGACGACCTCGTCGGGACGAAGCCCGTCCAGCCGCACGGCCGCCGTCAGGGTCAGCTTCGACCCGAGCACCGGTGTATCCGGCAGACCGGTGCTGTCGACGTCGGTGATGTGGATCTTCGGCCACGCCGCAAATGCGCGCCGACGGTAGCCGGCCAGCTCGCGGGCCGCCTCGAAGGTAGCCCGGCCGTCGCCGTCGACCGCGACCATGCTGCGCAGCGACTGCGCCGCCGGTGTGTAGTACCGCTCGACATAGTCGCGCACCATCCGGGACGCCAGCACTTTCGGTCCGAGCGTCTGCAGGGTGTGGCTCACCATTTCGATCCACCGCCTCGGCACCCCGTGCTCGTCGCGCTCGTAGAACTTCGGCGCCACCGCGTGCTCGAGCAGCTCGTATAGTGCGCCGGCCTCCAGGTCGTCGCGACGGGCCTCGTCGGCCGTTCGAGCGGCGGACGATATCTCCCAGCCGTTTTCGCCGTCGTACCACTCGTCCCACCAGCCGTCGCGGATGGACAGGTTCAAGCCGCCGTTGAGCGCGTTTTTCATCCCCGACGTGCCGCACGCCTCCAACGGCCGCAGCGGGTTGTTCAACCACACGTCGCAACCCCAGTACAGCCGGCGTGCCATCGACATGTCGTAGTCGGGCAGGAAGGCGATGCGGTGGCGTACTTCAGGCCGATCGGCGAACCGCACCACCTGCTGGATGAGTGCCTTGCCGGCGTCGTCGGCGGGATGCGACTTGCCCGCGACGATCACCTGGATCGGTTTTTCGTCGTCGAGCAGCAGCCGTTCGAGCCGGTCCGGGTCGCGCAGCATCAGCGTCAGCCGCTTGTAGGTCGGAACCCGCCGGGCGAACCCGACGGTGAGCACTTGCGCATCGAACGCCGACGAGATCCAGCCCAGTTCGGACTCCGACGCGCCGCGCTCCAGCCACGCTTTGCGCAGCCGCGCCCGCACGTCGTCGACCAGCAACTCCCGCAGTTGCGAACGGATCCACCACAGGTGCCCGGCATCGACCTGCTGTAGCCGCTGCCACACCGCGGGTTCGCTGGCCGAATCCGATCCGATCAGTTCGCGACCCAGTTGCAACCAATGCGGGGCGGCCCAGCTGGGTGCGTGGACGCCGTTGGTGATCGATCCGATGGGCACCTCGTCGGGGTCGAACCCGCGCCACAGCCCGTTGAACATCACCCTGCTCACCCGGCCGTGCAGCAGCGAGACGCCGTTTGCGCGTTGCGCCAGTCGCAAACCCATGTGCGCCATGTTGAAGGTGTCCGGCTCCTCTTCAGCGCCCAGCGCCAGGATTCGGTCGGTTGGCACGCCCGGCAGCAGCACTGCGCCGGCTTTCTCGTCGGGCGCATCGTCGAAGTACCGCTGCACCATCTCCACCGGAAACCGGTCGATCCCGGCGGGCACCGGGGTGTGGGTGGTGAACACCGTGCTGGAGCGCACGACGGTCAGCGCGGTGTCGAAGTCCAACCCGGAATCGGTGACCAATTCGCGGATGCGTTCTGCGCCAAGGAATCCGGCGTGGCCCTCGTTCATGTGAAACACCTCGGGCGCCGGCAACCCTTCGACGGCGGTGAAGGCGCGGATTGCCCGCACCCCGCCGATCCCGGCCAAGATCTCTTGTTTGATGCGGTGGTCCTGGTCGCCGCCATAGAGGCGATCGGTGACACCGCGCAGATCGTGTTCGTTTTCCGGAATGCCCGAGTCCAGCAACAGCAACGGAACGCGGCCGACCTGCGCCACCCAGATCCGGGCCCGCAACGACCCGGAGTCCGGCAATGCCAGCTCGACCAGCGCCGGATCGCCGTCGGCGGCGACGAGCAGCCGCAATGGCAGGCCCTGCGGGTCCAACGACGGGTACGTTTCGTGCTGCCAGCCGTCGGCGGACAGCGACTGCCGGAAGTAGCCGGAGCGGTAGTACAGGCCCACCGCGATCAGTGGTAATCCCAGATCGGAGGCCGACTTCAGATGGTCGCCGGCCAGGATTCCCAATCCGCCCGAGTAGTTCGGCAGCACCTCGGCGACCCCGAACTCCATCGAGAAGTAGGCGATGCCGCTGGGCATGGCGGCGCCCTCGCTTTGCTGCTGCTGGTACCACAGCGGGCGGGTGAGGTAGTCGGTCAGATCGGCGGCCAACCCGTCGAGTCGGCCGACAAATCCGGGATCGCCGGCCAATTCGTCGAGTCGTGCCGAGCTTACCGCGCCCAGCAGCGCCACCGGGTCGTGGCCGCATTGCTCCCATAACGCCGGGTCGATGGCCGCGAACAGGTCCCGTGTCGAATTCTCCCAGCACCAGCGCAGGTTGGTCGACAGCTGCTCCAGGGCGGCCAAGCGGTCCGGAAGGTGAGCACGCACGGTGAACCGGCGGAGGGCTTTCACGCGTCATTAGCTTACTGACGACGCGCTTTGCGGCCGTGCGTGTGGCCCGACACTACGGTGGGTATTGGGCGCGAAGAGCGCGAACAGGCGACGAAACGGGGTGGCGGTGACCGGTCGTGTCGAGATCGATAACGTCGCGCCCGTCGTCTCGTGCGGCGCGCACCCGGCCAAAGCGGTGGTCGGCGAGGTCGTTCCGGTCAGTGCGGCGGTGTGGCGAGACGGCCACGACGCCGTCGCGGCGACCCTGGTGGTGCGCTACCTCGGGCCCCGATATCCACAAGTGGGCGAAACCCGCCGAATCAAGGCCGTGCAGCTGATCGAAGACCGGGCCGCCCAGACGCCGCCCAGGGTCAAGCCGCTGCAGGTCGGAATGACGATGGGCGAAGAGCCCTACGTGTTCCACGGTCAGTTCACCCCGGACAAAGTCGGGTTGTGGACGTTTCGGGTGGACGGCTGGGGTGACCCCATCCACACCTGGCGGCATGCCGTGGTGGCCAAGCTGGATGCCGGTCAGGGCGAGGCGGAGCTGTCCAACGACCTGCTGATCGGCTCTCATCTGTTCGAACGCGCCGCCGCCGGGGTGCCCCGCGACCACCGCAGACCGGTGCTGGCGGCAGCCGCGGCGCTGCGCAACGCGGGCGATCCGGTGACCCGCGCGGCGCTGGCGCTGACCCCCGAGATCGACGAATTGCTGGAGCACTATCCGCTGCGCGATCTGGTCACCCGCGGTGAGCAGTACGGAATCTGGGTGGATCGGCCGCAGGCCCGCTTCGGTGCCTGGTACGAGATGTTCCCGCGCTCGACCGGCGGCTGGGATGGTGACGGCAACCCGGTGCACGGTACGTTCGCCACCGCCGAAGCGGCGCTGCCCCGCATCGCGGAGATGGGCTTCGACGTGGTGTACCTGGCGCCGATCCATCCCATCGGCAAGGTGCACCGCAAGGGCCGCAACAACACCGCGACCGCCGTGCCCGGCGACGTCGGATCCCCGTGGGCGATCGGCAGCGACGAGGGCGGCCACGACGCGGTGCATCCGCTGCTGGGCACCATCGACGACTTCGACGATTTCGTCGCGGCGACCCGTCGGTTGGGCATGGAGGTGGCGCTGGATCTGGCGCTGCAATGCGCGCCGGATCACCCCTGGGCGCGAGAACACCGGGAATGGTTCACCGAATTGCCCGACGGCACCATCGCGTACGCGGAGAACCCACCGAAGAAATACCAGGACATCTATCCGCTCAACTTCGAGAACGATCCGGCCGGACTCTACGACGAGGTGCTGCGTGTGGTGCGGCACTGGATGGACCACGGCGTCAAGATCTTCCGGGTCGACAACCCGCACACCAAGCCGCCGGACTTCTGGGCGTGGCTGATCGGTCAGGTGAAAGCGGTCGACCCCGATGTGCTGTTTCTGTCCGAGGCATTCACCCCGCCGGCCCGCCAGTACGGGCTGGCCAAGCTCGGCTTCACCCAGTCTTACACTTACTTCACCTGGCGCACGGCCAAGTGGGAGCTCACCGAATTCGGCGCGGACATCGCAAAGCTCGCCGACTACCGCCGCCCCAACCTGTTCGTCAACACCCCGGACATCCTGCACGCGATCCTGCAGCACAACGGGCCCGGCATGTTCGCGATCCGCGCGGTGCTGGCGGCGACCATGAGCCCGGCCTGGGGCATGTACTCCGGGTACGAGCTCTTCGAGCACCGCGCCGTGCGCGAAGGCAGCGAGGAATACCTCGACTCGGAGAAATACGAGTTACGGCCGCGCGACTTCGCGTCCGCGCTGGCCGAAGGCCGATCACTGGAGCCATTCATCACCCAGCTCAACAACATCCGCCGCTGGCATCCCGCATTGCGCGAATTGCGCACCATCCGATTTCACCAGCTGGACAACGACGCCCTGCTGGCCTACAGCAAGTCCGACCCAATCACCGGCGACTGTGTGCTGGTGGTGGTGACGCTCAACGCGTTCGCTCCCGAGGATGCGACGTTGTGGTTGGACATGGCCGCACTGGGTATGGAGTCCTACGAGCGGTTCTGGGTGCGCGACGAGATAACCGGCGAGGAATACCAATGGGGCCAATCCAATTATGTGCGCATCGATCCCGTACGGGCGGTCGCCCACATCATCAACATGCCGCCGATACCGTCCGAAGCCCGAACCACGCTACTGCGCCGGAGGTGACGCTGCGATGACACCGACCGACCAACTCGCCAGGACGCACCTGACGCCCGAACCCAACGACCTGGATCGTCTGGTGGCCGGGGTTCACCACAACCCGCACAGCATCCTGGGCGCCCACGAATACGGCGATCACACCGTCATCCGGGCGTTTCGCCCGCACGCGGCCGAGGTGGTCGCGCTCGTCGGTGACAACCGATACCGGCTGCAGCACATCGATTCCGGCCTGTTTGCGGTCGCGCTGCCGTTCGTCGACCTGATCGACTACCGCCTCGAGGTGAGCTACCACGGTGCCGACGTGCACGTCGCCGCCGACGGCTACCGATTCCTGCCCACGCTGGGCGAGATCGATCTGCACTTGTTCGCCGAGGGCCGCCACGAACGGCTATGGGACGTGCTGGGTGCCCACCCGCGCTCGTTCACCACCGCCGACGGGGTGGTCGAGGGCGTGTCGTTCGCGGTCTGGGCGCCCAATGCCAAGGGCGTCAGCTTGATCGGCGACTTCAACGGCTGGAACGGCAACGACGCGCCGCTGCGGGTGCTCGGCTCGTCGGGAGTGTGGGAGCTGTTCTGGCCCGGTTTCCCACCCGACGGCTTGTACAAATTCCGGGTGCACGGTGCCGACGGCGCCGTCATCGACCGGGCCGACCCGTTCGCCTTCGCCACCGAGGTGCCGCCGCACACCGCGTCGCGGGTGACCTCGAGCAGCTACACCTGGGGGGACGTCGAGTGGATGACCGAACGCGCCCGGCGCAACCCGGTGTTCGAGCCGATGAGCATCTTTGAAGTGCACCTGGGTTCGTGGCGCCCGGGGCTCAGTTACCGTGAGCTCGCCCGCGAGCTAACCGACTACATTGTGGCGCAGGGGTTTACTCACATCGAGTTGCTGCCCGTCGCCGAGCACCCGTTCGCCGGATCATGGGGATATCAGGTCACGTCCTACTACGCGCCGACATCCCGATTCGGCACGCCAGACGACTTCCGGGCACTGGTCGACACGCTGCACCAGGCCGGTATCGGCGTCATCGTGGACTGGGTTCCCGCGCACTTCCCCAAGGACGCGTGGGCGCTGGGCCGGTTCGACGGCACACCACTCTACGAGCATTCCGATCCCAAGCGGGGCGAGCAACTCGACTGGGGTACTTACGTATTCGACTTCGGCCGTCCCGAGGTCCGCAACTTCCTGGTCGCCAATGCGCTGTTCTGGCTACAGGAGTTCCACATCGACGGTCTGCGAGTGGACGCGGTGGCGTCGATGCTCTACCTCGACTATTCGCGCCCGACAGACGGCTGGACACCCAACATCTACGGCGGTCGGGAGAACCTGGAGGCGGTGCAGTTTCTGCAGGAGATGAACGCCACTGCCCACAAGGCCGCACCGGGCATTGTCACCATCGCCGAGGAATCCACATCGTGGCCGGGCGTATCGCGGCCGACCAGCCTTGGTGGCCTGGGCTTTTCGATGAAGTGGAACATGGGCTGGATGCACGACACGCTCGACTACATCAGCCATGATCCGGTGCATCGCAATTATCACCACCACGAGATCACCTTCTCGATGCTCTACGCGTTCAGCGAGAACTTCGTGCTGCCACTCAGCCACGACGAAGTGGTGCACGGCAAGGGCACCCTGTGGGGGCGGATGCCGGGCAACGATCATGTGAAGGCTGCCGGATTGCGCAGTCTGCTGGCCTACCAGTGGGCGCATCCGGGCAAGCAACTGCTGTTCATGGGACAAGAATTCGGGCAGCGTGCCGAATGGTCCGAGGAGCGTGGGCTGGACTGGTACCAGCTCGACGAGAACAGCTTCTCCACCGGCATCCTGCACATGGTGCGCGCCATCAACGGGATCTACCGCAGCCACCCGGCGCTGTGGAGTCAAGACACCCGCCCGGAGGGCTATTCCTGGATCGACGCCAACGACTCGGCCAACAACGTGCTGAGCTTCCTGCGGTACGGCAGCGACGGCTCGGTGATGGCGTGCGTCTTCAATTTCGCCGGTGTCGAACATGCTGACTACCGGCTCGGTCTGCCCGCTGCCGGTCGCTGGCGCGAGGTGCTCAACACCGACGCCGCCGACTACAACGGCAGTGGGATCGGGAATCTGGGCGGTGTGGACGCCACCGACGATCCCTGGCACGGTCGCCCCGCCTCCGCGGTGTTGGTGCTACCGCCAATGTCGGCGCTCTGGCTGGAGCCTTCTTAGCGCGAGCAGACGCAACTAGTACAGCGCGTTGGCGAGGTTGCGCCGGCCGGCAATCACCTCGGGGTCGGCCGGATCGAAAAGCTCGAACAACTCGATGAGCCGGGTCCGGACCGAAGTGCGTTCGTCGCCGGAGGTACGCCGCACCAGCGCGATCATCCGGTCAAACGCGGCGCTCACATCCTGGTTGAGCAGGTGCACGTCGGCAGCGGCGAACGCGGCTTCGATGTCGTCGGGCGCGGCGTCGGCAACCGCGACCGCGTCCGGTCGCTGTGCGCTCGCCCGGATCAAGAATGCGATCTGACGTATCGCCCCTTTGGCTTCGGCGTGACTCGGCTCGGCGTCCAGCAGTGCCTGGTACGACTCGAGCGCAGCAGCGAAGTCGCCATCCTCGAGCTGCTGGCGCGCCCGTGCCAGCGCCGGATCAACCTCTTGCGGTTCCCCGGAATCCGTTGCGCCGCCCAGTTTGCCGGCTGTCGCGGACAACAGCGAGTCCAGCCAACCGCGTAACTGGTCTTCCGGCTGCATGCCCTGAAAGCTCGACAGCGGCTGCCCTGCGGCCAACGCCACCACGGTCGGGACCACTTCGACACCGAAAATCTGAGCCACCCGGGGCGCGGCGTCGACGTTGACGGTCGCCAGCGACCAGTTGCCGCCATCCGCGGCGGCCAAACCGGACAACATGTCGGCCAACTGCAAACACACGTCGCTGCGCGGCGACCACAACAGCACCACGACCGGCACCTGGTTGGACCGGATCAGCACCTCGTCTTCGAAATTCGCCTCGGTGATCTCGACACCGGCCGGCTGTACCGACCCGGCCCCGGCCGCGTCGCCACCGGCTGAAGTGCTCTGCTGGGCTCGCTGCTTGAGGGCGGACAGATCGACTGCTCCGGCCATGGCTGGCCCGATCGGGGGTCGGGGACGGGTCACGTCGTCAAGTCTGGCACGTCGCTACCGGGGCCCCGCCACCCGGATGGGACGACCGAGGTGACCGAAATCACAGTCGGCGACAACCCAGCGTGTGCACACAACGCCAGCAACCGTTTTTGTAACGCCGATCGAACGCACGTGCGGTGGCAGCCGCGTCAGCCGGCCCGCAGAACCAGCGCGTCGCCCTGACCACCGCCGCCACACAGCGCCGCGACTCCGTAGCCGGAGCCACGGCGCGCCAACTCCAAAGCCACATGCAGCGTGATGCGGGCGCCCGACATGCCGATCGGATGCCCGACGGCGATCGCGCCGCCGTTGACGTTGACGAGTTCCGGGTCGACACCGAGTTCCTGGGTCGATGCCAACGCCACCGCGGCGAAGGCCTCGTTGATCTCCACCACGTCGAGTTGGTCGACCGAGATACCCTCGCGGCTAAGCGCTTTCTTGATCGCGTTGGCGGGCTGTGATTGCAGTGTGGAATCCGGGCCGGCCACCACGCCGTGCGCACCGATCTCGACCAGCCAGGACAATCCCAGCTCGGCGGCCTTGTCCTTGTTCATCACCACGACCGCGGCCGCGGCGTCGGAGATTTGCGACGACGATCCCGCCGTGATGGTGCCGTCCGGGCGGAACGCCGGTTTGAGTCCGCCCAGTGATTCCGCGGTGGTGTTGGCACGAATGCCCTCATCCTCGTTGAATTGCAGTGGATCGCCCTTGCGCTGCGGAATGCTCACCGGCACGACCTCGTCGGCGAAAACGCCGTCCTTCCACGCCGCGGCCGCCCTCTGGTGCGACCGAGCGGCGTACTCATCCTGTTGCTGGCGGGTGAACTTGTCGATCTCGTTGCGCTGCTCGGTCAGTGCGCCCATCGGCTGATCGGTGAACACATCGTGCAGCCCGTCGTAGGCCATGTGGTCCAACACCGTCACATCGCCGTACCGATAGCCGGCCCGGCTATCCATCAGCAGGTGCGGCGCCTTGGTCATGGACTCCTGGCCGCCCGCTACCACCACATCGAACTCGCCGGCCCGGATCAACTGGTCAGCAAGGGCAATTGCGTCCATACCGGACAGGCACATCTTGTTGATCGTCAGCGCCGGCACATCCCAGCTGATGCCGGCCGCCACCGCGGCCTGGCGGGCGGGCATCTGACCGGCCCCGGCGGTCAGCACCTGACCCATGATCACGTACTCGACGGCCGATGCCGCTACCTTGGCCTTTTCCAGGGCGCCGGCGATCGCGATGGCACCCAGATCGCTGGCCGGGAAGTCCTTCAGCGAACCCATCAATTTGCCGATGGGTGTCCGTGCACCAGCAACTATCACCGACGTCGTCATGAATACCTCCGAAACGGGCGGAAACGGCCAATCGAGCAGACCGGGAAGCGCAATCGTTCCCGTAAGGTTACCGTGCTGTTATGACAACCGAACACGTCGACGTCCGTCCCACCCTGGCCAGCGCGTTGGTGACCGCGGTTGACCACGTCGGCATCGCGGTGGCGGACCTGGACGCCGCGATCACCTGGTACCACGATCACCTCGGCATGATCGTGGTACACGAGGAAGTCAACGACGACCAGGGCATTCGCGAGGCCATGCTGGCGGTGCGCGGCGCCTCGATCGGCAGCGCGCAGGTCCAGCTGATGGCGCCGATCGATGAGTCTTCGGCGATCGCGAAGTTCCTTGACAAACGCGGGCCCGGCATCCAGCAGTTGGCCTACCGGGTCAGCGATCTGGAAACCCTCACCGAGCGGCTGCACGAACGAGGAGTCCGGTTGCTCTATGACGCGCCGCGTCGCGGCACAGCTAATTCGCGGATCAATTTCATCCACCCCAAAGACGCCGGCGGGGTGTTGATCGAATTGGTCGAGTCGGCCGCCGATTCCGACTCCACCGACTAATCGTCGCCGGGCTAAAACCACTGCCCGGCTAAGACCACTTGCGGGTCGGGCCGCGGGTAGCGCGGTTTGTCCAGCACGGCGTGTGCCAATGCCGCCGGTCCTCAACCGCGGTCTCACCCAATTCCGCGGGCCATACCACTACATGTGCAGTGCCAGAACGGATTTCGTGATCGCACCCGGGGCACCGGTACGTCTTGACGGCTCGGGCGGCGGCAACTGGCCGCACTTCGTATTCGTGACCGTCGGGCCCGGTTTCCAGCCTGCGCGGAACCGGCAGCGGTGCCGGCTGCTGCCGACGTGACGATGCACGGCGCCGAGGCATGGTGCCAGTCTAAAGACAGACCTCAGAACAGTCGGTACTCGTCGCTGTCCATCCCCCGCATTTTATCGTAATCCAGTGTCAGGCAGCGAATCCCGCGGTCGACCGCCAGAGTGCGCGCCTGCGGCTTGATCTGCTGGGCGGCGAATACCCCGCTGACCGGTGCGAGCAGGCTGTCGCGGTTGAGCAACTCGAGATACCGGGTGAGCTGCTCGACGCCGTCGATCTCGCCGCGGCGTTTGATCTCGACGGCAACCGAGTGTCCCTGTTGATCGCGGCACAGCAGGTCGACCGGCCCGATGGCGGTCATGTACTCGCGCCGCACCAACGTATAACCGGCACCGAGCAACTCGACGTGCTCAGCCAGCAGCGCCTGCAGGTGGGCTTCGACACCGTCTTTGACCAGTCCCGGGTCCACACCCAGCTGATGGCTGGAGTCGTGCTCGATGTCCTCGATGGTGATGCGCAGTTGCTCGCCGGATTTGTTCTGTACCACCCATACCGGGGTCGCGCCGTCGAGTTCTTCGGAGAGCCAGCATGGCGGACTCATCCAGTTCAACGGCTTGTAGGCGCGGTCGTCGGCGTGCACGCTCACCGAGCCGTCCGCCTTGAACAGCAGCAGCCTGCGCGCGGACGGCAGATGTGCGGTGAGCCGGCCGAGGTAGTCGACCGTGCACTGGGCGATCACGAGACGCACACAAGCCACATTAGGGGCAGCGCCATCCACGATTTAGGCTGACGCCAGCATGATGGCCCAGATAACGGTGGCGCAACGCTTAGGCCGGCTATTAGAGCGAGTAACCCGGCAAAGCAGCCGGTTGCCCGACACCCCGGCATACGGCTCCTGGCTGCTGGGCAAGGTATCCGAGAGCCAGGCCCGCCGTCGGGTGCGGATTCAGGTGATCCTGACCGTCTTCATCATCGTCGTGAACCTGGTCGGGATCGGCGTGGCGCTGCTGTTGGTGACGGTTGCTCTTCCGGTCCCCAGCGTCTTCAGCGATGCGCCGGTGTGGCTCACCTTCGGGGTCATACCGGCCTATGTGGCGATCGCACTGGCGGTCGGTATCTATTGGATCACCCGGCGGACCGTCGCGGTACTGCGATGGGCAATCGAGGAACGAAAACCCACCCCCATCGACGAGCGGAACACCTTCTTGGCCCCATTGCGGGTGGCGCTCGTCCTGCTTGCCCTGTGGGGGTTTGGGACCGCATTGCTGACAACTCTCTATGGCCTCACCAACAGTATGTTCATCCCGAAATCACTCTTCTCGGTGAGCATTTGCGGTGTCCTGGTCGCCACCACCTGCTACTTGATCTTCGAGTTCACACTGCGGCCGGTCGCCGCCCAAGCACTCGAAGCGGGACCACCGCCGCGACGTCTCGCTCCGGGCATCATGGGTCGAACCATGACCGTGTGGCTGTTGGGTTCCGGTGTGCCCGTCCTCGGCATCGCCCTGACAGCGTTCTTCGCGTTAGTGCTACGCAACCTGACGATGACCCAATTCGGAGTTGCGGTGCTGATCATCGCAACTGCCACACTGGTCTTCGGGTTTCTTTTGATGTGGTTGCTGTCCTGGCTCATCGCGACCCCGGTGCGAGTGGTGCGGGCCGCGCTCAGACGTGTCGAGCAGGGCGATCTACGGGGCGACCTGGTGGTGTTCGACGGGACGGAACTCGGCGAGTTGCAAAGTGGTTTCAACGCCATGGTCAACGGCTTACGGGAGCGCGAACGCGTACGCGATCTGTTCGGCCGCCATGTCGGTCGTGAGGTCGCGGCGGCCGCGGAACGGGAACAACTCCAGCTCGGCGGCGAAGAGCGGTATGTCGCAGTGGTTTTCGTCGATATCGTCGCGTCGACACAGTTGGTGACGAAGCGACCGGCCGCGGAGATCGTGCAATTGCTCAACCGGTTCTTCGCGGTGATCGTCGATGAGGTGGACCGTCATCGTGGACTGGTCAACAAGTTCGAGGGCGACGCGACGCTGGCCATCTTCGGTGCTCCGAATCACCTCGAACATCCCGAGGACGAGGCGCTGGCCACCGCTCGCGCCATCGCAGAGCGACTGGGGATCGAGGTGCCGGAGTGCCGGGCCGGCATCGGGGTGGCGGCCGGGCAGGTTGTCGCGGGAAATGTCGGCGCCAAAGAACGGTTCGAGTACACGGTCATCGGTGCGCCGGTCAACGAGGCGGCCCGACTGAGCGAACTGGCCAAAACCGAGCCCGATCGACTATTGGCGTCCTCGGAAGCGGTCGATGGTGCGAGCCAAGACGAGCGTGCACTTTGGTCGTTGGGTGAGACGGTCACGCTGCGCGGTCACGACCGCCCAACGCGGCTGGCGACTCTCGCATAGTCGGGGTCACGGTCCCACCGCGATGTCGCATTTCCGCTAGTAATGTCAGTGGTGGGGTGTAATTGTCGAATTGTGCATGACGACTTCGACCGCTGCTACCGGGTCGTGCAGTCCAAGGACCCCCGGTTCGATGGCTGGTTCGTCACCGCGGTGCTGACTACCCGGATATATTGCCGTCCCAGCTGTCCGGCCCGGCCGCCGTTCGCCCGCAATGTGCGCTTCTATCCCACCGCTGCGGCCGCCCAGCGAGCGGGTTTCCGGGCATGCAAACGCTGTCGCCCGGACGCGTCACCGGGCTCGCCGGAATGGAACGTGCGCGGCGACACGGTCGCGCGGGCAATGCGGTTGATCGCCGACGGCATCGTGGACCGCGAGGGCGTCAGCGGCCTCGCGGCGCGCCTTGGCTACACCGCCCGCCAGCTGGAACGGCTGTTGCAGGCCGAACTGGGCGCCGGCCCGCTTGCCCTGGCCCGCGCGCAACGCACCCAGACCGCCCGGGTGCTGATCGAGACGACGGACCTGCCGTTCAGCGATGTCGCGTTCGCCGCCGGGTTCTCCAGCATCCGTCAGTTCAACGAGACGCTGCGCGCGGTGTGCGACGCCACCCCGACGGCGTTGCGGGCACGCGCAACCGGCCGGTTTGGCTGCGACCGCACCGCACCCGGGACGGTGTCATTGCGGTTACCGGTACGCACACCATTCGCCTACGAAGGCGTCTTCGGACACCTGGCCGCCGGTGCGGTACCCGGATGTGAGGAAGTGCGCGACGGCGCGTATCGCCGAACACTGCGGCTGCCGTGCGGCAACGGCATCGTCAGCTTGACTCCGGCGCCCGACCATGTCCGCTGCCTGCTTGCCCTCGACGACTTCCGCGACCTGACGACCGCGATCGCCCGGTGCCGGCGGCTGCTGGATCTGGACGCCGATCCCGAAGCGGTAATCGATGTCCTGGGTTCTGACCCCGACCTGGGCGCCGTGGTGGCCAAAGCACCCGGACAACGCATTCCCCGCACCGTGGACGAGGCTGAGCTGGCCGTGCGCGCCGTACTGGGCCAGCAGGTATCGACGAAAGCCGCACGAACCCACGCTTGTCGGCTGGTCGCCAACTACGGGCAATCCGTCCACGACAGCGGGGGCGCGCTGACGCACACCTTCCCGACGGTCGAGCGGCTCCTCGACGTCGATCCGGCCCATCTGGCCGTCCCGAAGGCGCGTCGACGGACGCTGACGGCCCTGGTCGCCGGGCTCGCCGACGGCAGCGTGGTACTGGACGCGGGCTGCGACTGGGACGCTGCCCGCCGGCAGTTGCTGACACTTCCCGGAGTGGGATCCTGGACCGCGGAGGTGATCGCCATGCGTGGGCTCGGCGACCCAGACGCGTTTCCGGTCACCGATCTGGGACTGCGGCTGGCTGCCGAACAGCTGCGCTTGCCAACAGGTCAGCGAGCGCTCATCGCACGAAGCAACCGTTGGCGACCGTGGCGGTCCTATGCCACGCAACATCTGTGGACGACATTGGAGCATCCAGTGAACCACTGGCCACCGAAGGAGATCGCTTGATGATTCGCTACTGCACCATCGACAGCCCGATCGGCCCGCTGACGCTGGCCGGGCGTGGCAATGTGCTGACCAACCTGCGGATGGCAGACCAGACCCACGAGCCGAACCGTGCCGATTGGGTGTCCGATGACCGGGCCTTCCCGGAGGCCGTCGACCAGCTGGGCGCGTATTTCACCGAGGAACGCACCGACTTCGATGTCGAGCTGAGCATGACCGGCACCGAGTTCCAGCGGCGGGTCTGGCACGCGCTGAGGACGATTCCATACGGCGAGACCCGATCCTATGGCGAGATCGCCGAACAGATCGGTGCGCCCGGGGCGGCTCGCGCGGTCGGTTTGGCCAATGGGCGCAATCCAATTGCCATTATCGTGCCCTGCCACCGGGTGATCGGGGCGAACGGCAGCCTTACCGGCTACGGCGGCGGCCTCGATCGCAAACGATCGCTGCTCGAATTGGAGCAAAAGCGGAAAGCTGCAACTTTGGCTCTCTTCGATTGAGCATCGTCAAAAGTGAAATGCCCGTGCCCCCCAATCGAATTGGGGGGCACGGGACTTAAATTGTGTTCGGCGGTGTCCTACTTTTCCACCCGGGTGGGCAGTATCATCGGCGCTGGCAGGCTTAGCTTCCGGGTTCGGGATGGGTCCGGGCGTTTCCCTGTCGCTGTGGCCGCCGTAACTTTGTTTTGTTGTGGTGGTTTGGTGGGGGGGTGTGGATTTGTGGATGTGGTGTGGTTGCGGTGTGTGTAAGTTTTCGGCCGGTTAGTGCCAGTTCCCTGCGCCCCTTGCGGGGTGTGTAGGTCTGGTCTATCGATCCCGTGGTCTGCGGGGGGCCTTATCCCACTTAATGGGTGAGAAGCCTGGTCTTGGAGAAGGTTTCCCGCTTAGATGCTTTCAGCGGTTATCCTGTCCGAACGTGGCTATCCAGCGGTGCCCCTGGTGGGACAACTGGTGGACCAGAGGTTCGTCCGTCCCGGTCCTCTCGTACTAGGGACAGGTTTCCTCAGGCTTCTGACGCGCGCGGCGGATAGAGACCGAACTGTCTCACGACGTTCTAAACCCAGCTCGCGTGCCGCTTTAATGGGCGAACAGCCCAACCCTTGGGACCTGCTCCAGCCCCAGGATGCGACGAGCCGACATCGAGGTGCCAAACCATCCCGTCGATATGGACTCTTGGGGAAGATCAGCCTGTTATCCCCGGGGTACCTTTTATCCGTTGAGCGACACCCCTTCCACTCGGGGGTGCCGGATCACTAGTCCCGACTTTCGTCCCTGCTTGACGTGTCAGTCTTACAGTCAAGCTCCCTTGTGCACTTACACTCGCCACCTGATTGCCGTCCAGGTTGAGGGAACCTTTGGGCGCCTCCGTTACATTTTAGGAGGCAACCGCCCCAGTTAAACTACCCGCCAGGCACTGTCCCTGAACCCGGTTCAGGGTTCGAGGTTAGAGGTCCAATACGATCAGAGTGGTATTTCAACAATGACTCCACACCAACTGGCGTTGATGCTTCATAGTCTCCCACCTATCCTACACAAACCGTATCGAACATCAATACCAAGTTGTAGTAAAGGTCCCGGGGTCTTTTCGTCCTGCCGCGCGTAACGAGCATCTTTACTCGTAGTGCAATTTCGCCGAGCCTATGGTTGAGACAGTTGAGAAGTCGTTACGCCATTCGTGCAGGTCGGAACTTACCCGACAAGGAATTTCGCTACCTTAGGATGGTTATAGTTACCACCGCCGTTTACTGGGGCTTAAATTCTCCGCTTCACCCCGAAGGGTTGACAGGTCCTCTTAACCTTCCAGCACCGGGCAGGCGTCAGTCCGTATACATCGTCTTGCGACTTGGCACGGACCTGTGTTTTTAGTAAACAGTCGCTTCCCACTGGTCTCTGCGGCCTTCAAACGCTCCCGGAGCAAGTCCGTTCACGCCTCAGGCCCCCCTTCTCCCGAAGTTACGGGGGCATTTTGCCGAGTTCCTTAACCACGATTCTCTCGATCTCCTTAGTATTCTCTACCTGACCACCTGAGTCGGTTTGGGGTACGGGCGGCTGGAACCTCGCGTCGATGCTTTTCTTGGCAGCATAGGATCACTGATTTCTCCCGTAAGGGATACGCATCGGATCTCAGGCTATGTGAGAGACGGATTTGCCTATCTCTCGCCCTACGTC
>NZ_JBOHHI010000072.1:0-26817 GCF_050700595.1 Mycobacterium sp. | reverse complement strand
CATGCACCGACGCCGCCGACTCGACGTCCAGATGCACACCAGTACTACGGAACCCAATCTGACGACCCACGAGGCAACACCCTTTCGAACGAATCAGGTGTTGCAGCGATCACTTGAGCCTGCCCGCCGACGGCCTACCCCTCAGTGCACAGTGGAAACCCGGACCGCACACTCGCAGGCGGTCGCCGAGCGCGGATCAGATCCCCGCGCCGGGGTTCAGGATGCCCAGCGGGTCCAGCGCGTCCTTGATGCGGCGGTTCAGCGCCATCGCGTCGGGACCCAGATAGCCGGCCAGCCACGGCCGCTTCAACCGGCCGACACCGTGCTCGCCGGTGATCGTGCCGCCGAGCCGGGTGGCCAGGTCCATGATCTCGCCGTAGGCCAGGTCGGCTCGCTCGGTCATCGCGGGATCGGCGGGGTCGTAGACGATCAGCGGATGGGTATTGCCGTCGCCGGCATGCGCGATCACCGAGATCATCAGCTCGCGTTCGGCGGCGATGCGGGCAATCCCGCCGACCAGGTCGGCCAGCGCGGGCACCGGCACGCCGACGTCTTCGAGCAGCAGCGGGCCTTTGGCCTCCACCGCCGGAATCGCGAACCGCCGTGCGGCGACGAACGCCTCACCCTCCTCCGGGTCGTCAGTTGAAAAGACCTCGGTCGCACCGTGTTTCGTGAAAATCTCGGCCATGAACCCGGCATCCTCGCTGCCGGACCGGCCGCGTTCGTCGGAGCCGGCCAGCAGCATCGCGGCCGCACCGCGGTCCAAGCCCATCCGCAGCTTGTCCTCGACCGCGTTGATCGCGACCGCGTCCATGAACTCGAGCATCGCAGGGCGGATCCGTCCGCTCACCGCGAGCACCGCCTCGGCGGCGGCCTCCACAGACGCGAAATTGGCGACCACCGTGCACGACGGATTCTGCGGCGGCACCAGCCGCAGCGTTACCTCGGTGATCACCCCGAGGGTGCCCTCGCTGCCGACGAACAGTTTGGTCAGCGAAAGCCCCGCGACATCCTTGAGCCGGGGGCCGCCCAGCCGGACCGCGGTGCCGTCGGCCAGCACCACCTGCACGCCCAGTACGTAGTCGGTGGTGACGCCGTATTTCACGCAGCACAGTCCGCCGGCGTTGGTGGCGATGTTGCCCCCGATGCTGCAGATCTCGTACGACGAGGGATCCGGCGGATACCACAGTCCATATTCGGCGACGGTCTTTTTCACCTCGGCGTTGAGCAAACCGGGCTGGCACACCGCGGTGCGGGTGACCGGGTCGACGACGATGTCGCGCATCTTCTCCGTCGACAACACGATCCCGTCGTCGACGGCGGTCGCCCCGCCGGACAGGCCGGTGCCCGCCCCGCGTGTCACCACCGGGACGTGGTGCTCGGTGGCCCACCGCAGCACGGTTTGCACCTCTTCGGTGCGGTGCGGACGCACCACCGCCAGTGGCTTGCCCGCCGACGGGTCGAAGGCGCGGTCCTGCCGATAGCCTTCCGTCACCGCCGGCTCGGTGACGACCCTGCCGTCCGGCAGCTCGGTGATCAGGCTGGCCAACACATCTGCGCCCACGACGTCGATCCTACGGAGGCCGACGGTCTGCCCGGCTATTTGACGCCCGGCAGCCGCCGCAACAACCGCAGCCCCGTCGTCATGACGCGGGCGTACCTGTCGGCGCGCATCCAGGTCGGTGCTCCCACCGGCAACAGCCGTTCGGTCGCGATCGTTTGCGACTCGGTGTATTTGAGGATCCCGTGCTCGCCGTGTCGGCGCCCGACGCCGGAATCCTTCATGCCGCCCATCGGAGCGTCGACCGACGCCCATGCCGCGGCGTAGGCCCCGTTGACGTTGACCGTGCCGGCCTGCAGTTGTGCGGCGACGCGCCGGCCGTGGGCCGGATCACCGGTCCAAACGGCAAAGTTCAACCCGTAGGCGCTGTCGTTTGCGTTGGCAATGGCCTCTTCCTCGGTGTCGACCGGGTAGAGCGACACGACCGGTCCGAAGGTTTCGTTGGCGAAGGCCTCCATGCCTTCGCGCACGTCGGTCAGGATCGTGGGTTCGTAGAAGTACGGGCCGATGTCGGGGCGGGACCGGCCACCGGCCAACACGGTGGCGCCCTTGCGCACCGCGTCGTCGACATGATCCGTCACGGTCTGCAGCTGTTTTTCGCTGATCAATGTCCCCATGTCCGCGGAGTAGTCAAGCGCAGCGGACAGCGTCAGCGCCTTGGCCGCCGCGACGAACTCCGTCACGAAGGCGTCCCATAACGTCCTGGGCACATAGATGCGCTCGATCGAGATGCACAGTTGCCCGGCATTGGAGAATGCTGCCCGTAGGGCGCCCGATGCGGCCTTTGCGACGTCGGCATCGTCGAGGACCAGCAGCGCGTTCTTGCCGCCCAGTTCCATCGAGCAGTCGATCAGCCGCTCGGCCGCCTGCTTGGCGACGTGGCGACCCACACCGGTGGAACCGGTGAACATGACGAAATCCGACTGCTCGATGATCGGTGTGCCCAGCTCCGACCCGGGTCCGGTGACCATCTGCACCAAACCTGCCGGCATGCCCGCCTCCTCGAGCAGCCGAGCTGCCCACAGCGCCGAAAACGGTGTCCGGTCATCGGGTTTGGCCAACACGGCGTTGCCCGCGACGATCGCGGGTATCGCGTCGCTGATGCCGAGTGTGAGCGGATAATTCCACGGCGAGATGATGCCGACCAACCCTTTCGGGTGGTGATGCTCCCAGACCTCGGTGAGCACCAACTGCACGCCTTGACGGCGCTTTGGCTTGAGGTATTCCTCGGCCGTGTTCGCGTAATAGCGCGCGGTGATGCAGACGTCGAGTACTTCCTCGAAGGCGTGCCGGCGTGCCTTGCCGTTCTCGAGCTGGATGAGGTCGAGAACTTCGTCCTGCCGCCGCAGCACGAGGTCGTGGAAGCGCAGTAGCACCTGGGCGCGCTCGGCAACCGGGCGTGTCGCCCATTCGCGTTGAACGGCGCGGGCGCGCTCGGCTGCGGCGATCACATCGCCGGCCGTGCAGTGCGGCACTCGTCCCAGCAGCTCGCCGGTCATCGCGTTGGTGATATCCCGGTGCCGGCTGCGGTCGGCGGCCTGGACACCGCGCGCCAACGTCTCCAGCAGCGGGGCAATGTCGGGCACGGTCGTCGACCGGCCGGGAGAGCGAAGTGCGTTCATGAATCAATCCTCGTCGACTGCGCCATTGGTGGCCAGCCGCCCCGGTCGACGACCGATTTTGGCCGCCGGTGCACAGTAGACCGGTGAAGCTCGCACACCCTCGTACCGGGGCCTTGTTCGAATCGCCGGTGCCGCCGGGTACCGGATGGCCCGGCGACCTCGCGACCGCCCGCACGCCGGTGGCCTCGACGGCCGCCCAGGTGGCGGCCATGGCAGAAGCCGTGGAGAGCGCCGACGAACTCGACGCGGAGACATCGGTGTGCCGGGCCTGCCCGCGATTGGTCCAGTGGCGCGAGCAGTCCGCGCTGATCAAACGGCGGTCGTTTGCCGATCAGCCGTATTGGGGCAGGCCGGTGCCGGGCTGGGGCGCTGAGCATCCCCGGGTGATGGTCATGGGATTGGCGCCGGCAGCCCATGGGGGCAACCGGACGGGCCGCGCGTTCACCGGGGACCAGTCCGGCGACGTACTGTATGCGGCCCTGTACCGGGCCGGGCTGGCCAACTCGCCGACCTGCGTCGATGCCGCCGACGGCCTGACGCTCAACGGCACCCGGGTGGTGGCGGCCGTGCGCTGCGCGCCGCCGGACAATGCGCCGACAACGGTCGAACGGCAGACCTGCGCGCCGTGGTTGACCGCTGAGTGGCGGCTGACCGGTCACGACGTGCGGGTCATCGTCGCGCTGGGCGGGTTCGGGTGGCGCTCGGTGCTGGACATGGTCCGCTCCGGTGGTGGCCAGGTTCCCCGGCCACAGCCGAGGTTCGGCCACGGTGCGGCGGCGACTTTGCGGGCCGGGCACCGTGAGGTCGTGCTACTCGGCTGCTATCACCCGAGTCAGCACAACACGTTTACCGGACGGTTGACCCCGCAGATGCTCGACGACGTCTTCGGCCGGGCCGTGACCATCGCAGGACTATCCCGATGACCGCCGGTGTTGACGCCGTCGTGCGGCTTTCCGTTCTGGATCTCGTTCCGGTCCGCGCCGACCAGACCACCGCCGACGCGCTGGCGGCCACGGTGCGGCTGGCGCAGATCGCCGACCGGTTGGGCTTCACCCGCTACTGGTTGGCCGAGCATCACAACATGCCGTCGGTGGGCGCGACCAGCCCGCCGGTGCTGATCGCCTACCTCGCCGCACAGACTTCGCAGCTGCGGTTGGGATCCGGCGGCGTGATGTTGCCCAATCACGCGCCGCTGGCGGTGGCCGAGCAGTTCGCGCTGCTGGAAGCGGCCGCGCCGGGCCGCATCGACCTCGGCATCGGCCGAGCGCCCGGCTCGGATCCGGTCACGTCAATCGTGTTGCGGGGAGCCGCCGGCCGCGACGATAGGGACATCGACCAGTTCCCGGACTACCTCGACCACGTACGGGCGATGATGAGCCGGCACGGTGTGCGGGTACAACTTCGCGATGGTGACTATCTGCTCAAGGCCACCCCGGCGGCGGCGAGCGAACCGCGACTGTGGCTACTGGGGTCGTCGTTGTATTCGGCGCGGCTGGCCGCGGCCAAAGGCCTGCCCTATGTATTCGCCCACCACTTCTCGGGCAAGGGAACCGAGGAGGCGCTTGCGCTGTACCGCTCGCAGTTCCTGCCCAGCGAGTTGGCCGCCGCGCCGGTGACGTTCCTGACCGTCAACGCCGCGGTGGCCGAAACCCGAGAGGAGGCAACGGCATTGATGCTGCCGAATCTACAGATGATGGCCCGGCTGCGGACCGGCGAACCGCTCGGGCCGTTGCAACTCGTCGAAGACGCCCAAAACGCCGACCTGACACCGCAACAGCAACACATTGTGGAGAGCGGGCTGCGCCGCGCGGTCGTCGGCGCCCCCGCCGAGGCCGCCGAACAGCTGCGCTCGCTGGCACAGCGCTTCGAAGTCGACGAGGTGATGGTCCACCCCGTCGCATCAGCCCAGCGCGGCACCGATCCGGCCGCCGCACCGGCCCGGGAAGCCACGCTCGAGCTGCTGGCCAAAGAGCTGTTTTAGGAGTCCGGCGTCAGCACGATCACCGGAATCGGCCGTGATGTGTGGCGTTGGTAGGCCTCGTAGCGATCGGCGTTGTTGTCGTTGACGATCTGCCACAGCCGGGCATAGTCCGGGTCGTCGAGCAGCACGGGCCGCGCTATGACACCGAATCGCTTTGGCCCGACGTTGATTTCGACGTTCGGATGTGCCTTGAGGTTGTGATACCAGCCCGGCGAGCGTGGGGCGCCGCCTTTCGACGCGACGATCAGATACGCGTCGCCGTCGCGGGCATAGCTCAACGACGTGGTGCGTGGCTTTCCGGTCTTGGCGCCGACCGTATGCAACAGCAACATCGGGGGCACTCCGGGGACCCGGTGCCCGATCCGGCCATTGGTGCCTTGGTAGATCGCGTCATGCAGATGTAGCAGCTGCCCGCCAACCTGCTGCTCAACCCATCGGGATAGCTCCATGACATCAATCTTGTGCGGCGGCGTCGATTCGCGCCAGCGCGTCGCGCAGGATCTGTCCGGTGGCTTCCCGGTCCGGGTCACGACGCAGCAGCATGCCCTTGGCGACCGACAGTTTGTCGCCGTTGCGCCGCGGCAACACGTGCAGGTGAATGTGGAACACCGTCTGGAAGGCGGCACGGCCGTCGTTGATCGCGATGTTGATGGCATCGGCCAGCTCCGTCGTGCGGGCCGCCCGCGCGATCCGCTGCCCGATCGCCACCATGGCCGCCAGTGTCTCCGGCGGGGTATCGGTCAGGTCGGCCGTGTGGCGCTTGGGCAGCACCAACGTGTGGCCGCGGGTAAACGGACGAATGTCGAGGATGGCCAGATAGTCGTCGTCTTCGTAGATGCGGATGGCCGGCGCATCCCCGGCGACGATCGCGCAGAACACACAGGACATAGGGCCACGGTAGCTGCTCGCTTGGTCGCGCGGCGACCCGCTGCGCCCGGCTGCGCCGCGCTTGCGATCGCCGCGTCAGATGGTCAGCGCCGTGGCCATCGCCTCGATCGCCCGGTCCAAGATGACGCGCGGGGTGGCGAAGTTCAGCCGCGCGAATCCGGAGCTCACCGCCGGGCCGAACGGGATGCCCGGGCTGAGCGCCACTTTGGCCTTCGACAGCAGGTATTCGGCAGGCTCGCTCGGCAGGTTCAGCGCCCGGAAGTCCACCCACGACATGTAGGTGGCTTCCGGAGCGTTGACCAACACTGCGGGAACAGCCTCGGGCAGGGCCATGGCCAGGTGGTCGCGGTTTGCCCGCAGGTAGACCAGCAACTCGTCCAGCCAGGGGCCGCCGTGCTGGTACGCGGCGATGTTGGCGCGGATACCGACGGTGGACGCGCCCATCTTGTGCAGCATGTTGATCCGGTGCCACTCGTCGAGGTCACGTGGATTGGACAGCACCACCTGAGCGCACATCAGGCCGGGCAGATTCCAGCCCTTGGACGCCGACACCAGGGTGACCACCGTCTCGGCCGCAGTGTCGGACACCGACGCCGCCGCCACATGGGGCCGGTCGTAGACCAGCGGTGCATGGATCTCGTCGGCGATCACCCGGGCGTTGTGGCTGGCCGCGATGTCCACGATGGCGCGTAGCTCGTCAGCGGTGTACGCGGTGCCCAGCGGATTGTTGGGGTTGCACAAAATCATCGATCCGGCCCCGCCGGCGAATGCCTTGTCCAGTGCTTCCAGATCGAGGACGTAACGTCCCGAACCATCCTGCGACATCAGGATTTCGGTTCGCTGGCGGCCGGTGACCCGCAGCACGTCGAAGAACGGCATGTAGGCGGAAACGGGCAAGACCACCGGACTCTCCGGCCGAGTCAGGAAGTTGACAACGACTTCCATGCCCTTGAGCACGTCGGGAACCACCTGGACCCACTCGGGCTGCACCGGCCAGCCATAGCGCTGTTCGCACCACTGCGCCGTCACCGTCGGCAGATTGGCCTCGCCGAACGGCGGATAGCCGAACTCCTCGTTGGCCACGCAGGTGCGCGCCGCGTCGAGCACCGCCGGTGCGGTGGGAAAGTCCATCTCAGCGATCCACAGCGGCAGCACATCGGGCTCGAAGTAGTTCCACTTGATCGTCTTGCGCCGGCGGAGCTGATCCTCGGTCAATTGGTCGAACAGCGTGTCGTCCATCCCAGTAGTCTGCCTTGACGTGGACCCTGGTGAGCTGGCCTTCGCCGGTGCGGCCGCGCAGGCCCGGATGCTGGCCGCCGGCGCCATCACCGCACCGGCGTTGCTCGAGGTCTACCTGGAACGCATCGCCCGGCTGGATCAGCAGCTGCGGTGCTACCGGGTCGTGCCGGCAGACACCGCGCGTGAGGAGGCCGACACCGCCCAGCGGCGTCTCGATGCCGGTGAACGTCTACCGCTACTCGGTGTGCCGGTCGCGATCAAAGACGACGTCGACATCGCCGGAGAGCCTACGACTTACGGCACCAGCGCGCATGGCCCGGGGGCAGCCCGCGACGCCGAAGTGGTGCGCGCACTGCGCGGCGCCGGCGCGGTGATCCTCGGCAAGACGGCGGTGCCCGAGTTGATGATGTTGCCCTACACCGAGTCGGTGACGTTCGGTGCGACCCGCAACCCGTGGGACATCTCGCGCACGCCGGGCGGCAGCAGCGGCGGCAGCGGCGCCGCGGTGGCCGCCGGGCTTGCCCCACTGGCGCTGGGCTCCGACGGTGCCGGCTCGATCCGTATCCCGGCCGGCTGGTGCGGCCTGTTCGGCCTGAAACCGCAGCGCGATCGGGTCTCGGTGGCGCCGCACGACGACGCCTGGTGCGGGCTGAGCGTCAACGGGCCGATCGCGCGGTCGGTGACCGACGCGGCGTTGTTCCTGGACGCGACGACGACGCTGCCGGCTCCCGACGGCGGGTTCGTCGCCGCGGCGACGCGGGACCCGGGTCGCCTGCGAATTGCGCTGAGCACCAAGGTCCCACCGCCATTGGTTGGCCGGCTCGGCACGGCTCAGCGGGCGGCAGTGGACCAGGCGGGCGCACTGTTGCGAGATCTCGGCCACCACGTCATCGCTCGCGAGCCCGACTATCCGCCGTCGGCCGTGCTCGGGCATTGCCTGCCACGCTACTTCCGGGGTATCTACGACGATTTTCGCTCGCTGCCGCACCCCGAGCGGCTCGAGGCACGGACCCGTGCCATGGCGCGCATCGGCAGTGTGTTCTCCGAGCGGCGGATGGCAGCGGTGCGCGCCGGCGAGGCGGCGGTGGCCGCTCGGATCCAGTCGATCTTCGACGATGTCGACGTCGTCGTCACGCCGGGCTGTGCGAGCGGCCCGTCGCGCGTCGGCGCCTACCAGCGCCGCGGCGCGGTCTCGTCATTCTTGCTGGCAACGGCCAAGGTTCCGTTTTTCGTGATCTGGAATCTGACCGGCCAGCCCGCCGCCGCCGTGCCGTGGGGATTCGACAAGGACGGGCTGCCGGTGTCGGTGCAGCTGGTCGGTCGACCGTACGGTGAGGCGACGCTGCTGGCGCTGTCCGCCCAGATCGAGGCAGCGCGACCGTGGGCGCACCGGCGTCCGCCGGTGTCATGACTGCGCAATCACCCGCCAGGCGGCCAGTTTCTCGCCGGGCCGCATCGCGCGGGCCGGGCTGGTGGACGGCAGCAGTTGGCAGCTGAGCAACCGGTCGACGCGGACCAGTCTGTGGAACAGCGTGGACGCTGTACGACCGTTGAAGAACACTTTCGTGATGTCCGGATGGGTGGCAAACAGCTGCGCAAAGTCGTTGACTACCAAGCTGTTACGGTCGATCTTGGAGTCCGCGCTGCCGACACGGCGACACTTGTGCAGCACATCCCACAGCGCTATCCCATGCGACCGCAAAGCGGCCAGCCGCGTTGGGTAGGAGGCGCTCTCGTCGAACCCGAGAAGGTCAGCAGTGATCGACCAGAATGCATTTCGCGGATTTCCGTAATACTGGCGCGCGGCCAGCGATGCGACGCTGGGGAACGAGCCGACGATTAGCGACCGGGCCGAGTCGTCGACGACAGGCGGAAATCCCTCGAGAAGCGCGGTGGTCATCGGCTCCCATGATGACGCGCCGGTATGTTGGCGACGTGGCGGACATCGAAGAGTTGCTCGACGGCCTGGAGGGCCCCGCGCGCGCCGAGCGCGCCGAGCTGATCGAGTGGCTGCTCAAGCGGGGCTTCAGCGTCGAACGGATTCGGGGCGCTGCGGCCCCGATGCTGCTGTCCGCGGGCCGGTTGATGGGTGACGACGGCACGTACGTGTCGGCGCGCGAGATCAGCGAAACACACGGTATCGACCTTGGGCTGCTACAGCGCTTGCAACGTGCGGTCGGACTGCCCACGATCGACGACCCTGATGCGGTCGTGCACCTGCGGGCCGACGCGGAGGCCGCCGTCAGCGGTCAGCCTTTCATCGATATCGGGCTTGGCGCCGACCAGGTGGTCACGGTCGGGCGGCTGCTGGCCGAAGGGCTATCGCATGCGGCGGAGGTAATGCGGTACACCGCACTCGCCGCGGTGCTGCAGCCTGGCTTTACCGAGCTGCAGGTCGCGCAGGCATCCGAGGCGATGGTGCGCCAGATCGTTCCGCTGCTGGGCCCGATGATCCAGGACATGCTGTTGTTGCAGCTCCGGCACCAGATGGAAACCGAAGTCGTCAACGCCAGTGAACGTGCGGCGGGCAGCGCGCTCCCGGGCGCCCGAGAGGTCAGCGTCGCCTTCGCCGACCTGGTCGGCTTCACCCGCCTGGGCGAGGCGGTGCCGCCTGAGGAATTGGAGCAACTCGCCAACCGGCTGGCGGATCTCGCCCGCGATGTGGCTGCCCCGCCGGTGCGGTTCATCAAGACGATCGGCGATGCGGTGATGTTCGTCTGCACCGACCCGGGGCCGTTGCTGGATGTCGTCCTGAAGCTCGTCGAGACCACCGACACCGACGATGATTTTCTTCGGCTGCGGGCGGGGGTCGCCTCCGGGATGGCGATCAGCCGGGCCGGCGATTGGTTCGGCAGTCCGGTGAACGTGGCGAGCCGAGTGACAGCGGCGGCCCGGCCCAGCGCGGTGCTGGTCGCCGAATCGACGCAGGAGGCGCTCGGTGACGTCGCCGGATTTAGCTGGTCGTTCGCCGGCGCGCGTCACCTCAAGGGGATAAAGGGCGAGGTGAAGCTCTTTCGTGCTCGGCGCGGCGAAGGGGCGGCGGAATCGTAGCCGGTTAATCGACGGCACATATGAGGCAGGCCCGGAGGACACTGGGGTCGCGTCTTACTTATCCTGCGCGGCCGGCCTATCACCCCTAATACCGGCACTTTGGATCAGTCACTTCCGAGCCTGCTTCGGTGGTAACGCTACAACGCCAAGCGCGTCACATCAACGGTTTTCTCAACGGTTTTCGCCGCGCCGAGCGGTATTTCGACCGGCGCTTGTCAGCCCGCATCCGGTAGCTGCGGAACCGGGGCAGCGCTGTCAGCGGGACGGGTGTTCGCTGGGGGCGAACCACTCTTCCATAAACGAGGTAATGCTGTAATCATGTAATCATGAGACACCATCTACATGGGCGGTACGGCCGCCCCGGCGGCTGGCAGCAAGCTCAGCAGCCCGATGCCGGCGGCGCCGCCGAGTGGTTTGCCGGACGCCTGCCCGAGACCTGGTTCGACGGCGATCCGGCCGTCGTCGTTGACCGCGAGGAGATAACGGTCATCGGTAAGTTGCCCGAACCGGAGAAGGCAGAGAAAGAAGAAAGCGAGGCCCGCGCGTCGGGCCGGGTGTCACGGTTCCGCGAAGAAACCCGGCCGGAGCGGATGAACATCGCCGACGAGGCGCAGGACCGCTACGGCCGCAAGGTTTCCTGGGGTGTCGAGGTCGGCGGCGAACGGATCCTGTTCACCCACATCGCGGTCCCGGTCATGACTCGGCTCAAGCAGCCTGAGCGTCAGGTGCTCGACACCCTGGTCGACGCCGGCGTAGCCCGGTCGCGTTCGGATGCGTTGGCCTGGTCGGTCAAACTCGTCGGTGAGCACACCGAGGAGTGGTTGGCCAAGCTGCGTGACGCCATGTCGGCCGTCGACGACCTGCGCGCGGAGGGCCCGGAACTCTAAGGCATCCGCTTTTCACCGGTCGGCGACATAGAGTTACAGCGGTGTCGCCTTCCGAAAAGCCTCGTCTGCTCTTCGTGCATGCGCATCCCGATGATGAAAGCCTCACCAACGGTGGCACCATCGCGCACTACGTCGCCCAAGGGGCCGACGTCCGCGTCGTCACCTGCACCCTCGGCGAAGAAGGCGAAGTCATCGGCGACCGTTACGCGTTACTCGCGGTCGACCATGCCGACCAACTCGGCGGGTACCGGATCGGTGAGCTGACCAAAGCATTGAACGCCCTTGGCGTTGACGGACCGATCTTCCTCGGCGGTCCCGGCCGCTGGCGCGACTCCGGCATGGCCGGTACCCCACGGAGGCATCACCCGGCGTTCGTGGATGCCGGAGACGACGCCGTCGACGAACTGGTCGCGATCATCGACGCAATGCGTCCGCACGTCGTCGTCACCTATGACCCCAACGGCGGCTACGGCCATCCCGACCACGTACAAACTCACCGTGTCACTGCGGCCGCGATCGCGGCCGGCGCGTGGCGCGTCCCGAAGTTCTACTGGACCGTCTTCGCCGCCGGCGCACTGCAGGCCGGTCTCGACGCCCTGAGCGACGTCCCGCCCGAGTGGATCAGATTTGCCGACGCCGGCGAGGCCGGGTTCGGTTATCCCGACGGCGACATCGACGCCGCCATCGAAGCGGGCGAGCACCTGGCAGCCAAGCTTGCGGCGTTGGCCGCCCACGCCACCCAGCTCACGTTGGCGCCCGATGGCCGGTCCTTTGCGCTCTCGAACAACATCGCGCTGCCGATTTCGACCAACGAGCATTACATCCTCGCGGCCGGCAGCGCCGGACCGCGGGATAGCCGCGGCTGGGAAACCGACCTGCTGGCCGGAGTCGACCTGCGCTAAACACCCGCTGTGGGTCTAGCCGCCGTCCAGAATGGTGCGGCACTGCGCGTCGCTATGTCCCTGTTGGTGGCATGCCGCCCAGGCGATTTGGCCGGCTACCCACGGGTCCTGGGTGGCTGTCGTATTCGTCGACCAGATGTAGCCCTGCTGGTCGTCAGCTAAGCAGCGAACCGGCAGGCCTGTGTTTGATGTCGTTGTCATGTTCAATTCGTTGCTCATGCAGGAGGACCCGACTTGTGGACCCTCGCTATGGGCAGGAGCAGCAACTGCTATTGCGGCAACACCCAGAGCCGCTGCAACTGCTACCGCCCTGACGCTGTCATTCCAGGACATAGGAATCTCTTGCGAGACTGAAGAAGTGACCGGTGCTGGCGTCTGTGCACGTAACACCCGCGAGCTCGCTGTCGCAGGTGATCGGCCCGGCGGAATGTCTACTGCCGTAGTCTAGCGTCGGCAACCCGCTGCCACGCAACGTATCTGAGCTGCAGACCAGGGCCGGCGTGTTGCCCTGGTTGATTTCGACACGGTCACCCCAGGCTCCTTCACAGCGAGCCGGGCGCGGCGGCGCCACCCAGGTATGGTCGCTGATTTCGCAGCTGGCGTAGGCGGCACCGCCAAGCATGCCCATACCACAGTCGATGTTTCCCGATGGGGACTGAAACTGATAGAAAGACTCCGCGTGCGCGATCGCCAAGAATGGCGCTGCCGTGATAGCGGATATTGTGGAGATCGTAACGAACACGCGTTCACCGCTGCCCATGCCGCCACCTTGCCGGTCGACGCAAGGGATGGGCCCCGGCCGCCCTTATTTGAACAGCTGGCAAACATCCCGGACGACGGCAGTGTACGCGGGCGCACGGGCGGCGGTGTGAGATTCGCTAAAGCTCTACGTCGGACTCGCGGGCACCGCCGATTACGAGGCCTGTGTCATGGCGTAATAGGCGCCCCGGCGGGCAAGCAATTCGGCGTGATTACCCTGTTCGACGATCCTGCCGGCTTCCATCACGAGAATGTGATCGGCATCCCGGATAGTCGAAAGGCGGTGGGCGATAATGAAACTCGTCCGGCCGCGGCGAAGCTCGCACATCGCGTGCTGGACCAACAGCTCGGTGCGGGTGTCCACCGAACTGGTGGCCTCGTCGAGGATCAGCAGCTGAGGACGGGCCAGAAAGGCCCGTGCGATCGTGATCAATTGCTTCTCGCCCGCGCTGATGTTGCCGCCGTCGTCGCTGATTCGGCTCTGGTAGCCGTTGGGCAGCGTGTGCACGAACCGGTCGACATGCGCTGCCCGGGCCGCGTCGACGATCTCTTGCTCGCTCGCTCCGGGGCGTCCGTAGCCGATGTTCTCGGCGATCGTCCCGCCGAACAGCCAGGTGTCCTGCAGCACCATGCCGATGCGCGACCGCAGCGCATGACGGCTCACCGACGTGATGTCGACGCCGTCGATCAGGATCCGGCCGGAGTCGACTTCGTAGAACCGCATGAGCAGGTTCACCAGTGTGGTTTTGCCCGCTCCGGTCGGCCCGACGATCGCCACGGTGCTGCCGGGTTCGGCCACCATCGACAGGTTTTCGATCACCGGGGTGCCCGGGCGGTACGCGAAGTTCACCTGGCAGAACTCCACCCTTCCGTTCGTGCGCTGGCCGTTGAGCGGCAGCGGTTGCAGTTGGCGGTCCGGTGGCTCCTCGGGTTCGTCGAGCAGGTCGAATATCCGCTCGGCGCTGGCCACCCCGGACTGAAGCACGTTATACATCGTCGCGACCTGGTTCAGCGGTGAGTTGAACTGCCGGACGTAGGAGATGAACGCCTGGATGCTGCCCACCGTGATCTGTCCGGTCGCCACCTGCAGACCACCCACCACCGCGACCGCCACGTAGCTGAGGTTGCCGATGAACATGGTGGCCGGCGACACCAGACCGGAGACGAACTGCGCACCGAAACTTGCTTGGTAGACCTCATCGTTGCACTCGCGGAACTGCGCCTGAGCCTGGTCACGGTGGCCAAACGTTTTGACCAGCGTGAACCCGCTGTAGGTCTCCTCGATGTGGGCGTTGAGCCGCCCGGTACTGGCCCATTGCGCCACGAAAAGCCGCTGCGAGCGCCGGGTGATCGCCCGCATCACCAGCAGTGAAAGCGGCACCGTCACCAGAGTGATCAGGGTCAACAGCGGCGAGATCGACAGCATCATCACCAGCACCGCCGTGACCGTCAGGAACGCGCTCAGCAACTGAGTGATCATCATCGAGATCGACGTTTGGACATTGTCGATGTCGTTGGTGACCCTGCTGAGCAGTTCACCGCGCTGCCGACCGTCGAAATAGGCGAGCGGCAGCCGGTGGATCTTGTCCTCGGCGTCGGAGCGCAGCGCCATCATCGTTTTTTGCACGGTAACGTTGAGCAGCCGCGCCTGTGCCCAAATCAACAGTGCGGCAACCAGGTACAGGATCAACGCCAGCGCCAGCGTCCGTGCGACCGCGGCGAAGTCCACGCCCTTCCCGGGTACCAGGTTCATTCCGGACAACAGGTCGGCGAAGGTGTCCTCTCCACGCGCCCGGGCGGCTGCGACGGCCTGTGCCTTGGTCATCCCGGCGGGGAGCTGCCGCCCGATCACACCGTTGAACAGCAGATCGGTGGCGTGGCCGAGGATCCGTGGCACGACAACACCGATCGCGGTCCCGCAGACCCCCAGCGCCATCACCGCTGCGGCCGGCCCGCGGTGCGGCGTCAGACGCTTCATCAGGCGGACCGCCGATCCCGTGAAGTCGCGGGACCGTTGTGTGGGGGCTCGGCCCGCACCGCGGATCGGTGGCATTGTCGCGGCGGTCACGGTTGGCCTCCGACGCCGGCGGTCAGCGACTGCGAATCGGCGAACTCGATGTAGGTCGGGCAACTGGCCAGCAACGATTCATGGGTTCCCGCCCCGACCACACGTCCATCGTCGATGACGATTACTTGGTCGGCCTGGGCAACCGTCGAAAGACGCTGCGCGACAATGATGACCGTCGCGGCGGCAGCGATTTCCCGCAGCGACCCGCGGACCTTGGCATCGGTGTGCACATCGAGCGCCGAAAACGCGTCGTCGAACAGATACACAGCCGGGCGCCGGATCACCGCCCGGGCGATCGCCAGCCGCTGCCGCTGTCCGCCGGAGAAGTTGATGCCGCCCTGCGCCACTCGCATCTGCAGTCCGTCGTCGTGGGCCCGCACGAAACGTTCGGCGCCGGCCATCCGCAGCGCTTCCCACATCTGGTCCTCGGTGGCGTCGGCGCTGCCGTAACGCAGGTTGTCCGCGATCGTGCCGGAGAACAGGTAGCCGCGTTGAGGTACCAGCCCGATCGCCGACCATAGTTGCTCGATGTCGTAGTCGCGCACGTCGATGCCGTCGACGAGCACAGCACCGCCGGTAACGTCGTAGAGCCGGCAGATCAGCGACACCAGCGTCGACTTACCCGACCCGGTACTCCCAACGAGGGCCGTGGTGGTCCCGGGTGAAGCGACCAGCGAGACATCGTGCAGCACAGGCTGATCCGCGCCGGGATAGCGGAATGTCACACCGTCGAGGCGCAGTATCCCTTCAATGCCGCGCGGCGGGCGCACCGGGTGTTCGGGGTTGGTGACCGCCGGGCGGGTGGACAACACGTCGCTGATTCGTTCGGCGCACACCGCGGCCCGGGGAAGCACCATCAGCGTCATCGTCGCCATCAAGACGGCCATCAGGATCTGCATGAAGTACGCCAGAAAAGCGAGCAGTGAGCCGACCTGCATCGCTCCGCTGTCGATGCGCAAACCGCCGAACCAGATCACCGCGACGCTGGACACGTTGATCGTCAACGTGGTGGCCGGCGGCATCAGCGCCTGCCAATTGCCGGCCGTCAGCGCGGTATTGGACAGCTTGCGGTTGGCGGAAGCGAACCGGTCCCGCTCGAAGCGTTCCCGGGCGAACGCCCTGACCACCCGGACGCCGGACAGCTGGTCGCGCATCACCCGGTTGATGGCGTCGATCAGCTGCTGCATGCTGCGGAAAAGCGGCAGCACGCGCGACACGATCCAATAGTTGGTCGCGGCCAGCACCGGGACACTCACCATCAGCAACCAGGACAGCCCGGCGTCCTGGTGGACGGCCATGACGATTCCGCCGACGCACATAATCGGCGCGGTGATCAGCACGGTCGACGCGATCTGCACAAGGAATTGGATCTGCCGCACGTCGTTGGTGGTGCGGGTCAACAGTGACGGAGCGCCGAACCGGGCGGTCTCGTCTGCGGAGAACGTGGTGACGTGACGGAACATCGCCGAGCGCAGATCCCGGCCGAATCCCATCCCGGTGCGTGAGCTGAAGTAGACCGCGCCCACCGCGCACAGCACCTGTAAAGCGGTGACCGCGAGCATCACCCCGCCGAGCCTGACGATGATGCCGGTGTCACCCTTGGTGACTCCGTCGTCGATGATCGAGGCGTTGAGCGTCGGAAGGTAGAGCGACGCCAGCGTGCTGACCAGCTGCAGCATCATCAGCGCCGCGACCAGCGATCGGTACGGTCGGATGTACTGGCGCAGCAGTGCCAGGAGCATCTGGTAACTGTCGCACATCGATGCAGGCTTCGGGCCCGCAGGCGCGTAGTAAAGCCCTGGTCAGCGTGGTGTCGGTGGTTGACCTGGGGGTTGCCGCTACAGTGCATCGTGTGACCAGCAGAAGGCGCGCGTAACGGTGCGGCGCAACGTGGCGGCGCTGGCCCTGGCGGCAGCGACCTTGATCCCGGTGGCGGCATGCTCCGATTCCGGCTCCAGCCAATCTCAGTCGACGGAGTCGTCAGGGCCGGCTTCCTCGGAGGGACACCACGGACCGTTTTTCCCGCAATGCGGCGGCATCAGCGACCAGACGGTGACACAACTGACCAGGGTGACCGGATTGGTCAATACCGCTCAGAATTCTGTGGGCTGTCAGTGGCTGGCGGGCGGCGGTATCCTCGGCCCGCACTTCTCCTTCTCGTGGTACCGGGGCAGCCCGATCGGGCGGGAGCGCAAGACCGAGGAGCTCTCGCGCTCCAGCGTCAATGACATCAACATTGACGGCCACGGCGGTTTCATCGCCATCGGCAACGAGCCGACACTGGGCGACTCGCTGTGCGAGATCGGGATCCAGTTCTCCGACGACTTCATCGAATGGTCGGTCAACTTCAGTCAGAAACCGTTTCCCGATCCGTGCGACGTGGCCAGGGAGCTGACACGTCAGTCGATTGCGAACTCGAAATGAGTCGTCCGGTGCGTCACCAGGTGCTTGTCGGTGTGTCCGTGGTTCTCACCGCGCTGGCCGTGGCGACCGGCTGCACGAGGTCGGTGGGCGGCAGCGCGGTCAGGGCTGGCTCGGGTGATGTCCAGCGCAACAACAATTCCGAACAGCAGTACCCGAACCTGCTCAAGGAGTGCGAGGTCTTGACCACTGACATTCTGGCCAAGACGGTTGGCGCCGATCCACTCGATATCCAGAGCACCTTCGTCGGCGCGATTTGCCGCTGGCAGGCCGCCAACCCGGCGGGCCTGATCGACATCACCCGGTTCTGGTTCGAGCAGGGCAGTCTGGACAACGAGCGCAAGGTTGCCGAGGGACTGAAGTACCAGATCGAGAACCGTTCCATCTCCGGTGTCCAGTCGATCGTGATGCGGACGAACGACCCGAACGGTTCGTGCGGGGTGGCCAGCGACGCCGCAGGTGTGGTCGGCTGGTGGGTCAACCCGCAGGCGCCCGGGATCGACGCGTGCGCCCAGGGGATCAAGCTCATGGAGTTGACGCTGTCCACGAACTCCTAGCGCGCGAACTCCTAGCGGCTTCGCGAAACAGACGCCACGGCTGCGATCGGGTTCTGGAGTACGACCCTGGCTTCTGCTTGGTGGCATAAGTCGACATGATGGCGAACGCTGTTGGGGGAAGTTCCAGATTGCTCGTTAGCCCTTCCGACGACTGCGCGGCATAGAGGCACGACGCGCGGCCTCAACAAGCGCCTCCGCCGCGCGTCTGGCTTTCTTGCGCTCGGTGGTACTGGCTGACTGGTGGGTGTAGGCCACCTTCGACTTCAGATTTAGTAGGGTGTGCAGGTGCTTCTCCACGCTGGGCTCCGACTGCGCGAGTAGTGAGATTGCCTCATTGTGATTCTCGCCTACCGCGTACTTTCCGAGTCGGGAGCAACATATGACGTCCGCCGCAGCGATCCCCGCGAGAACAAGCAAGTTCATCGACGCCTCTGGAGTCTCATCCTCGATGCAGAGTGCGGCATCAAGAAACTCTGTGGCTTTCTTCAGCCGTCCTAGCCGGATAGCCTCCGAGCAAGTCTTTGTTCGCCCGGTCATCGACTCTTGCGACCCTTCGGGATCGGTCGGATCTGCTTCAGTAGCCATGCCCTCGATCCCGCGACGGTGAGACCGTGATCGAGAACGTCGCGCACCATTGGCTCAGTGCGAGCAGCGCGAAGCTCGGCGATTGTGTACTCGACAGGGCGAGCGTCGTTACCAGTCCACCTACTGACCATCGTGGCGAGGTCGTTCACTTGGCGCGTCCACAAGGGTTGCGGCGTGTGGTCGTCCTGTACCAAGAAGAGATCCACATCGCTGTGCACGGTCATCGAGCCGCGTACGACGGACCCGAATACCGCCGCATATATCGGGGGATGCTCCCAGTTGCTGAGTTGCCGTTCGAGTCGGGCCAGGAAGGTATTCGGCAGCTTTGCCAGCGCCAGGATCGGCTCTGCCGCCAGGTGTTCGGTGTTGAGCCGATAGGCGAATGCGTTACCCACCCGATCGGCCAGCACCACGCCTTGCAGAAGGAGGCGTGAGAGAACCTTGCGGATACCTTCTTCTGAGAAGCCGTTCAGGATGCGATGGATCTGCCCAGTGGTAAACGTGACGTCGTGCGTCGCGAGGACCGCCAAGACGTCGCCGTCCAACGTCGGTGTCACAGTCGCGAACGGCCGGTTCAGCTCCATTAGACACCTCCAATCTCCGCCCAAATTATAGTTGGTTAACCCGTACTATAGTAGATGTATCAGTACTATAGTTGGCCAAGGCTAGTCCACCCTGCTGACAAAGCCGGTGGCGCCCGCGCCGGCGTCGGTGACTTTCAGGATGATCCAGGAACTAACGCGGCACGTGGAAATCGACTAGAGCGGCGACGCCGTGGTCGAGGTCTTCCCACTCGCAGAGGACGCTCAGCACGGCGATACCCGACGTCGGGAACTTCGCCGAGATCCCTTCGACCGCAGCAGCATCGGTGCCGTCGGCGCCGGCCAGGCCGATCGCCACCGCGGATAACGTCGGCTCATGCCCGACGACCAGCAGCGTGGTGATGTCGTCTCCGACTCTGTTGATCTCGTCGATTACCGTGTCGGGGCTGGCACCGTAGAGTCGCTCGGCATAGCGCACCGGAGCGTCGACGCCGGTGCGCCGCAGGGTTTGCCGGGCGCGCGTGGCGGTCGAGCACAGCACGGCGTCGACGGCGGGCAGGTTGGCGCGCAGCCAATCACCGGCCAGCCCGGCCTCTCGGATGCCCCGCGGAGCCAGCGGCCGGTCGTGGTCGGCGACCCCGTCCGGGTACGCGGACTTTGCGTGCCGCAGTAGCACCAGAGTGCGGCGTGGACCACTCATGCGACCCACGGTAGGACACCGCAGCCGGCCCCCCGATCCGGACCTGCCGATCGAGGTCCCCGGACATGTCGGTGCCCGGTCCTAGACTCGCCTTGCCTCATCAGAGGCCACAAGGAAGGGACGGGATCGGCATGCGGTTTCTGCACACCGCCGACTGGCAACTCGGCATGACCCGTCACTTCCTCGCCGGCGACGCCCAGCCGCGGTATTCGGCTGCCCGCCGCGACGCGGTGGCGGGGCTCGGCGCTCTGGCCGCCGAGGTCGGCGCGGAGTTCGTGGTGGTGGCCGGTGACGTCTTCGAGCACAACCAGCTGGCTCCGCAGGTGATCAGCCAGTCGCTGGAAGCCATGCGCGCCATCGGTATTCCGGTCTACCTGCTGCCGGGCAATCATGATCCGCTGGATGCGTCGTCGGTGTACACCGGCGCACTGTTCACCGCCGAATGCCCGGACAACGTTGTGGTGCTGGACCGGGCCGGGGTGCACGAGGTGCGCCCGGGCCTGCAGATCGTCGCCGCACCGTGGCGGTCCAAAGCACCGACCGCCGATCTTGCCGGTGAGGTGCTCGACGGACTGCCTGCCGACGGAGTCACCCGGGTTCTCGTCGCGCACGGCGGCGTCGACGCGCTCGACCCCGATCCCGGCAAGCCCGCGCTGATCGATTTGGCCGCGCTCGACGACGCGCTGGCCCGTGGCGTGATCCACTACGTGGCGTTGGGCGACAAGCATTCGGTCACCGACGTGGGCAGCAGCGGCCGGGTCTGGTATTCGGGCTCACCGGAGGTCACCAATTTCGACGACATCGAGCCCAACCCCGGGCATGTGCTGGTCGTCGATATCGACGAGACGGATCCGACGCGCGCCGTCACCGTCGAAGCCAACCGCGTCGGCCGGTGGCGGTTTTTGACCCTGCGCCATCAGGTGGACAACAGCCGCGACATCGCCGACCTGGACCTGAACCTGGACTTGATCGCCGACAAGGACCGCACGGTCGTGCGGCTGGCTCTGGTCGGCACGCTGACGGTCACCGACCGCGCCGCTCTGGACGCCTGCCTGGACAGGTATTCCCGATTGTTCGCCTGGCTGGACTGCTGGGACCGGCACACCGACCTGGCGGTAATGCCCGGCGACGGGGAGTTCGACGACCTCGGCATCGGAGGCTTCGCCGCCGCGGCCGTCGAGGAGTTGGTTGCGACAGCACGTGGCGGGGATGGCGAGACCGCCGGCGACGCCCAGGCGGCGCTGGCGCTGTTGCTGCGGCTCGCCGACCGGGGTGCGGCATGAAGTTGCACCGGCTGGTCCTGACCGACTACCGCGGCATCGGGCACCGCGAGATCGACTTCCCCGACCACGGTGTGGTACTGGTGTGTGGCGCCAACGAGATGGGCAAGTCATCGATGATCGAGGCGCTGGATCTGCTGCTGGAATCCAAGGACCGCTCCACGAAGAAGGACGTCAAGCAGGTCAAACCCACTCACGCCGACGTCGGGTCGGAGGTTACCGCCGAAATCAGCACCGGCCCTTACCGGTTCGTCTACCGCAAGCGCTTCCACAAGAAATGCGAGACCGAGTTGACGGTGCTGGCGCCGCACCGCGAACAGCTGACCGGTGATGAGGCGCATGACCGGGTACGGGCAATGCTGGCAGAGACGGTCGACACCGAACTCTGGCATGCCCAACGGGTGCTGCAGGCGGCATCGACGGCGGCAGTGGAGCTGTCCGGTTGTGACACGCTGTCGCGGGCCCTCGATGCGGCCGCCGGCGACATGGCCGCGTTGTCAGGCGGCGAGCCGCTGCTCATCGAACGCATCGATAACGAGTACGCCCGCTACTTCACCCCGACCGGACGGCCAACCGGGGAATGGGGTGCCGCGATAGCCGCGCTGCGTGACGCCGAAGAAGACGCAGCGCTGTGTGCGGCCGCGGTCGCCGAGGTCGACGATCGGGTGCGCCGGCACGCCGCCCTGACCACCGAGCTGGCCGAATTGTCGCAGCAGCAACAGACAGCCGAAACGCGGCGCTGCGCCGCCCGATCCGCGGCCGACAGAGTTGCGGAGCTCACCGAGCAATTGCGGGAGGCGGAGCTGATAGCTGCCGCTGCGAGTGCAACCAGCGCCGCGTCGACGGCCGTGCACACCGAGCGAACGCGGCTGCGGACCGAAATCGACACGCGCACAGCCGCGGTGGCTGCTCTGCAGGCTGAGGCCAGCGAGGCCACCGACGCGGAGTCGACGGCGGGGGAGGTCGCCGCAGCGGCTGACGCCGCGGTCACCGAGGCCGAGCGGGTACTGGCGGCCGCCGAACAGCGAGCCGAGCAGCTGTCCCGTCAGCAGGAGGCCGAGCGGTTGGCGGCCCGGCTGGCCAAGATCGACGCCGTCCAGCGCGACCGCGATCAGATCCAGTCAGAGCTCTCAGCGATCACGCTCACCGCGGCGATGCTGCAGCGGATCGAGCAGGCCGCAGCCGCGGTCGACCGGGCGGAAGCTCAGCTGGGGTTGCTCTCGGCGACGGTCGAATTGACCGCTGCCGCCGATATCGAGCTTGTCGTCGAAGATCGACGGATTTCGCTGCCCGCCGGCCAGAGTTGGTCGACGCCCGTCAGTGCCGCCACCGAGGTCGCCGTTCCCGGTGTACTCACCGCACGGTTCAACCCGGGTGCAACCGCAGTGGACATTCAAGCCGAATTGACTGCAGCACAACAAGAACTGGCCGCCGCACTGGTGGCCGGGCGGGTCGACGACGTGGCGGCGGCGCGCAACACCGACCAACGGCGCCGCGATTTGGAGAATCGCCGCGACCAGTTGACCGCCACCCTGGCGGGCCTGTGCGCCGACAACGAGATCGACCACCTGCGCTCGAGACTGGCCGAGGTGCGTGCCGGTCTCGGCACTGTGAGCACGGACAGCGTCGAACTCGACCAAGCCGAGGCGGCTCGTATCCAAGCCGCCAAAGACTGCGAGAACCACCGCAGGGTCGCGGCCGCAGCGTCAGGCAAGCTCACCGACGCATCAACGCGCGCAACGATTTCGCGGGACAAGGCGAACGCCCAACACGTCGAGCTCGCGGTGGCCGCTGACCGGCTGGCCAAGCAGCGGGCCTCTTGCGCCGACGAGGACCTGGCAGCCACCGCCAACGCCGATCTGCTGGCCGCACAGACCGCCGACCGACGCGTTACCGACCTGACCGAACAACTCACCGCCGTCGCACCCGACGTGGTGGCCGCCGAACTCGCCGATGCCGAGCGGGCCACCGAAACGTTGCGTGTCCGCCATGACGAGGCCGCCCGCGCACTGCACGAGATCACCGTCGAACTCGCCGTCTTCGGCACCGAGGGGCGTCAGGGGAAGCTGGATGCGGCGGAGATGAAACACGAACACGCCCAAAGCGAGTACACCCGGGTGCAGCGGCGAGCCCGCGCGGTACAACTACTGCGGTCGGTGCTGGCCCGCCACCGCGATAGCACCCGGCTGCGCTACGTCGAACCGTTCCGAGCCGAGCTGCAGCGGCTGGGGCGTCCAGTCTTCGGGCCCAGCTTCGACGTCGACGTCGACAGCGATCTGCGCATCCGCAACCGCACGCTCGACGGTTGCACGGTGCCCTACGAATCGCTCTCGGGCGGGGCCAAGGAGCAGCTCGGCATTCTGACCCGGCTGGCCGGCGCGGCGCTGGTTGCCAAGGAAGATGCCGTCCCGGTGTTGATCGACGACGCGCTGGGCTTCACCGACCCCGACCGGCTGGCCAAGATGAGCGAGGTGTTCGACACCCTGGGCGCCGACGGGCAGGTCATCGTGCTGACCTGCACCCCCGCCCGCTATGGCGGAGTCAAGAGTGCGCACCGGATCGAATTGAGCGCTTAACGCTTCGACGAGTCCCGCGAAAGTGCAACTACCGACGGGTTTGTCGAAACGCGTCGTGGAATGCACCTTCGCGGCACAACATGTCAGCGCGTGAAACCGATCGCGGTATACACCACGTCGGCCAGTCCGGGCGCACCGTAGTTGGCGAGATCGCTGCGCACCGCGACGTCGCCGGGCGACTGGAACAGTGGCAGGCTGAAGCCCTCCTGCCAGATCATCCTGTCGACCTGGTTGGCAAGCGTGCGTGCCTTGTCCTGGTCCAACTCGGAGAGCGTCTGATCGATCCCGGCGTCGACTTCGGGGCTGCCGACCTTGCCGAAATTGCTGTCACCATCAGAGGTGTATATCTGCGGCAGCGCAGATAGCGGGAATGCGTTACCCACCCAGCCGAATTGGACGATATCGAAGTCGCCGACGCTTACGTACTGGTTGAAAAATCCGGTGCCCGGTTTGACGTCGAGCACCAGCTTGACCCCGATCTGTGCCAAATTGTTCTGGGCGACCAGGGCGATCTGGCGGGCGGATGGCGAGTCGTAGAACACATCACGGATGACCAGCGGCTTGCCGTCCTTCTCGCGCACCGTTCCGTTGAGCTTCCAACCCAACGCGTCCAAGTCACTGCGCGCCTGGTTGAGGTCGTAAGCTGCTGGTGCGCTGTTGTTTTCGTAGCCCACTTGGCCGACGACGAAAATGTGGTTGTCCAGCGGCACCGGGTGGCCGGTCAGGCCGTGCTGGACGACGTTGACGATGGCCTGGCGGTCGATGCCTCGGCAGATCGCCAGCCGCAACTTCTCGTCGGCCAGGATGGATCCGGGTGCGCCGTTGAAGGTGAAGTGATACCAGGTGGGGGCCGGCGCACGCCGGATCACGATTCCGGGGGTGCGTTGGGCGGTGACCATATCGTCGAGCGTGCCCACGCCGGAAGCATCGATCGCGTTGTTTTGCAGGGCGGGGATGACGGCGGTGGCGTCGAGCACCAAAAACGTGATGGAGTGCAGCCGCGGGACGGCACCCCACCAGCGCGGATTGCGGGTCAGCACGATTCGCTGCGCGGACCGGTCAATTGTGGACACGATGAACGGTCCGGCTGACGGCCCGGGAGCATCGAGTTGGCCGGTGTTGAAGACGCCCGGGTTCGCCGTCATGCTGCGAGGTTGCATACCGCCGGCGAACATCGCGCGCCACTCCGCGTACGGCTTGGCGAAGGTGATCACCGCCTGGCGATCGTCAACGCCCCTGGCCACGGACCTCACCCGTTCGAACCCGGCCCGGCTGGCGATCAAGTACCGCTTGTCGCGGCCGCTGCACGCGTCGACCTGCGCTTTGAGGTCTTCCCAGGTGATCGGGGCGCCGTCGCTCCACACTGCTTTCGGATTGATGGTGTAGGTGACGACCTGCGGGTTGGCGCTGGTCAATTCGGCGCCGGTGAAGTAGTCGGTGTTGAGCTTCAGCGACCCGTCGGCCTGCGTGATGAACGCCCCCGGCAGCGTCGGGCTGACAATCGAACCGACGTCGGCAGTGTTGCCGTCGATGTTCAATTCATTGAAATTCGGCGGGAAGGATGTCAGCGCGAGCCGCAGGTTTCCGCCGTCGCGCAGCGTCGCAGGGTCGCGGGGGCTGATGTCGCTGGTGGTGCCGACCCGCGCGGCCCGCGTCTCCGGCACATCCCGATACCCGTCGGAGCAGGCGGTGAGGGTCAAACAAGCCACCAGCGCCACCAGCGCAAGCCAGCGAACCATCGGCGGGTGCGTCACCCGGACGGTGCTAACCACCGGCCACACCGCGGTGCGTCCGCGGGACCGCCGCCAGCAGTCGCCGGGTGTACTCGTGTTGCGGGTTGGTGAATACCTGCTCGCCATCGCCCTGCTCGACGATCGTTCCCCGGTACATCACCGCAACCCGGTGTGCCAGATGTTTGACTACCGAGAGATCATGCGAGACAAACAGATAGGACAAGCCGAATTGCACCTGCAGGTCCAGCAACAGGTTGATGATCCCGGCCTGAATCGACACGTCGAGCGCCGACACCGGCTCGTCGAGCGCAAGAATCTTCGGCTGCAGTGCCAGCGCCCGCGCAATACCGATCCGCTGCTTCTGGCCACCGGAGAACTCGGCCGGATAGCGGCTGGCGTCGGCGCGGTCCAGCCCGACGATCGCCAGCAGCTCGACAACCCGCTCTTCACACCGAATTCTGTCAAACCCGTTGGCGATCAATGGTTCAGCGATGACATCGAACACCGGGAGCCGGGGGTCCAGCGACGCGACCGGGTCCTGAAACACCACCTGCAGTTCGGTCCGCAACTTACGGCGACCGGCTGAGTCGAGGGCCGCGACGTCGGCGCCGAGAATCTCGATGGAACCCGCCTCTGGTGTGGCGAGTTCGAGAATCTGGGACAGCGTCGTCGATTTGCCCGAACCGGATTCGCCGACGATGCCCAGGGTGCGGCCCTGTTCCAGGGTGAGGCTGACGCGAGAGACCGCACGCACCTCACCAATCTGCCTGCGCAAAACCACACCCTTGGTGAGCCGGTAGGTCTTGGCAAGATCGGTCACCTGCAGCACCACCGATGGTTCGCCGGCGGTGGTATCGATCGGTGTTGGTTGCGTTGACACGCCAAAGACTTCGGCCGCACTGCGCCCCGCGACGTCGTCGGTGCGGATACACGCCGCCCGGTGGCCGTCGGTAATGGTGACGAGATCGGGTTCCGCAGAAAGACATTCGTCGATCACCATCGGACAACGGGGGGCGAATGGACATGCCCCGGGGGACAGCGAGGTCATTGCAGGCGGCGCACCCGGGATCGGAATCAGCCGGGTGCCCTGCGGGGCGTCAAGTCGCGGTACCGAACCCAGCAACCCGACGGTGTAGGGCATCCGACGGTCACGGTAAAGCTCGTCGACTCCTGCGATCTCGACCGGACGCCCGGCGTACATGACCAGCGCCCGATCGGCGAATTCGGACACCACACCCAGGTCGTGGGTGATGATCAGCACACCCGCGCCGGTGACGTCGCGAGCTTTTCTGAGCACGTCGAGGATCTGCGCCTGCACGGTGACGTCCAGCGCAGTGGTCGGTTCGTCGCAGATCAGCAGGTCGGGATCGTTGGCGATCGCGATCGCGATCACCACGCGCTGGCGTTCGCCGCCGGACAGCTCGTGCGGGAAGGCCCTCGCGCGGCGTTGCGGCTGCGCGATGCC
>NZ_JBOHHI010000071.1:0-16009 GCF_050700595.1 Mycobacterium sp. | reverse complement strand
CGCACCCCGCCGGGTGCGGCCGACTACCTGGCCAGCGCCATCGACCGTGCCGCGCTACCGTACGTGGTCGGCACCATCGCCGGCGATGACACGATCTTCGTGGCGGCGCGTGAGCCGATGACCGGCGCGGAGCTCGCCGCGGCTCTGGAAAAGTTGACTTAAAGGAGATTGGTTCATGTCCGAGCGCGTGATCCTGGCCTATTCCGGCGGTTTGGACACCTCGGTGGCGATCAGCTGGATCGGCAAGGAGACCGGCCGAGAGGTCGTCGCCGTTGCGATCGACCTGGGCCAGGGCGGCGAGGACATGGAGGTGGTGCGTCAGCGCGCGCTGGATTGCGGCGCCGTCGAGGCGGTCGTCGTGGACGCCCGCGACGAGTTCGCCGACGGCTACTGCCTGCCCACCATCGAATCCAACGCGCTCTACATGGACCGCTATCCATTGGTGTCGGCGATCAGCCGGCCGCTGATCGTCAAGCACCTGGTCGCCGCGGCCCGTGAGCACGACGGCGGCATCGTCGCGCATGGCTGTACCGGCAAAGGCAACGACCAGGTCCGGTTCGAGGTCGGATTCGCCTCGCTGGCACCGGATCTGGAGGTGCTGGCACCGGTTCGTGATTACGCGTGGACACGGGAGAAGGCGATCGCGTTCGCCGAGGAGAACGCCATCCCGATCAATGTGACCAAGCGGTCGCCGTTCTCGATCGACCAGAACGTGTGGGGCCGCGCGGTGGAGACCGGTTTCCTGGAGCACCTGTGGAATGCCCCGACCAAGGATGTCTATGCCTACACCGAGGATCCCACCGTCAACTGGAACACCCCCGACGAGGTGATCGTCGGGTTCGAGCGCGGCGTGCCGGTGTCGATCGACGGCAAGCCGGTGTCGGTGCTGGGCGCCATCAAGGAACTCAACGAGCGGGCCGGCGCGCAGGGAGTCGGCCGGCTCGACGTCGTCGAAGACCGGCTGGTGGGCATCAAGAGCCGGGAGATCTACGAGGCACCGGGGGCGATGGTGCTGATCACCGCGCACACCGAGCTCGAGCACGTCACGCTGGAGCGTGAGGTAGGCCGGTTCAAGCGGCTGACCGACCAGCGCTGGGCCGAACTCGTCTACGACGGGCTGTGGTACTCGCCGCTGAAAACGGCGCTGGAGTGCTTCGTCGGCAAAACCCAGGAGCATGTGACCGGCGAAGTCCGGATGGTGTTGCACGGCGGCCACATTGCCGTCAATGGCCGGCGCAGCACGGAGTCGTTGTACGACTTCAACCTGGCGACCTACGACGAGGGTGACAGCTTCGACCAGTCCAACGCGAAGGGCTTTGTGTATGTGCACGGGTTGTCGTCGAAGATCGCCGCACGCCGGGACCTGGGCTCGTGACCCCTTCCCCTTCCCCTTCCCCGCGAGCGTGCGTGTCCCCGCGCGACACGCCGATCGAATGCCGTGGTTTGCGCACGCTCGCGCCAGAGGTGGCGACCACATGAGTACCAACGAGGGGTCGCTGTGGGGCGGGCGATTCGCCGACGGCCCGTCGGACGCGCTGGCCGCGTTGAGCAGATCCACCCACTTCGACTGGGTGCTGGCGCCGTACGACATCACCGCGTCCCGCGCGCACACCCAGGTGCTGTTTGCGGCCGGGCTGCTCACCGAGGAACAGCGCGACGGGCTGTTGGCCGGGCTGGACAGCCTCGCGCAGGACGTGGCCGACGGCAGCTTCGGCCCGCTGCCCACCGACGAGGACGTACACGCCGCACTCGAGCGTGGGCTGATCGACCGGGTCGGACCCGACCGGGGTGGTCGCCTGCGCGCCGGCCGATCCCGAAACGACCAGGTGGCCACGCTGTTTCGGATGTGGCTTCGCGATGCGGCGCGCCGGGTCGCCGCAGCCGTGCTCGATGTCGTCAACGCGCTGGCCACCCAGGCCGCGGCGCACCCGAGCGCGATCATGCCCGGAAAGACGCACCTGCAGTCCGCCCAGCCCATCCTGCTGGCGCACCATCTGCTCGCGCACGCCCACCCGCTGCTGCGCGACGTGGACCGAATCGTCGACCTCGACGCACGTACCGCGGTCTCCCCGTACGGATCCGGGGCGTTGGCCGGCTCGTCGCTGGGGCTCGACCCGGATTCGATCGCCGAAGAGCTGGGTTTCGCAGCGGCCGCAGACAACTCGGTCGATGCGACTGCCGCGCGGGATTTCGCCGCGGAGGCGGCGTTCGTGTTCGCGATGATCGCGGTGGACCTGTCGCGGCTCGCCGAGGACATCATCCTCTGGAGTTCGACCGAATTCGGCTACGTCATCCTGCACGACTCGTGGTCGACCGGCAGCTCGATCATGCCGCAGAAGAAAAACCCCGACATCGCCGAGCTGGCCCGCGGCAAATGCGGCCGGTTGATCGGCAACCTGGCCGGACTGCTGGCGACGCTGAAGGCGCAGCCGCTGGCCTACAACCGGGACCTGCAGGAGGACAAGGAGCCGGTGTTCGACTCGGTGGCGCAGCTGGATCTGCTGTTGCCGGCGATGGCGGGGCTGGTCGGCAGCCTGACATTCGACGTGGAGCGGATGGCGTCCCTCGCCCCGGCCGGCTACACGCTGGCCACCGACATCGCGGAATGGCTGGTGCGCCAAGGTGTCCCGTTCCGGGCCGCGCATGAGGCCGCCGGGGCGGCGGTGCGGGTCGCCGAGCAGCGTGGCGTGGGCCTGGCGGAGCTGACCGACGACGAGCTGGCTGCCGTCAGCCCCGAGCTGACCCCGCGGGTCCGGGATGTGTTGACGATCGAGGGGTCGGTGTCATCCCGCGACTCCCGTGGCGGCACCGCGCCGATCCAGGTCGCCAAGCAACTGGATGCGGTTCGTGACACCGTCGACCGACTTCGCCGGGTCCTGCGTCGCTAGCGCCCGGCTCAACGCCGTGAAACCTGGCGGCGGGCTTGCACGGTGGCCAAAGCCGCAGGCCCGGCCCGGGTGATGTGCCAGAATGTGCTGGTCGGTCAGGGGAGCAACGGTGGATCTGAATCTTTCAGCGGTCACGCGGCCAGTCGAGCGTCTAATGGCAACAGCACAGAACGGCCTGGAGGTCCTGCGACTGGGCGGCCTGGAGACCGGCACGGCTCCGTCGCCGTTCCAGGTCGTCGAGAGCGTGCCGATGTACAAGCTGCGGCGGTATTTCCCGCCGGACAACCGGCCGGGGCAGCCACCGGCGGGGCCGCCGGTGCTGCTGGTGCACCCGATGATGATGTCGGCGAACATGTGGGACGTCACCCGGGCCGAGGGCGCGGTGGGCATCCTGCACGCCGCCGGGCTCGATCCGTGGGTGATCGACTTCGGCTCACCGGACAAGGTCGAGGGCGGCATGCGCCGCAACCTCGCCGACCACATCGTCGCGCTCAGCGAGGCCGTCGACACCACGGTGGAGGCCACCGGTCACGACGTGCATCTGGCCGGCTATTCGCAGGGCGGAATGTTCTGTTACCAAGTGGGCGCCTATCGGCGGTCCAAGAACATTGCCAGCATCGTGTCATTCGGTTCTCCGGTGGACACCCTGGCGGCGCTGCCGATGGGTATACCGCCCAACCTCGCCGCGGCTACCGCCACTTTCATGGCCGATCATGTCTTCAACCGACTGGACATCCCGAGCTGGCTGGCGCGCACCGGTTTTCAGTTGCTGGATCCGCTCAAGACCGCCAAGGCGCGGCTCGATTTTCTGCGGCAATTGCACGATCGTGAGGCATTGTTGCCGCGTGAAGCCCAACGCAGGTTCTTAGAGTCCGAAGGCTGGATCGCGTGGTCGGGCCCGGCGGTCTCAGAGCTGCTCAAGCAGTTCATCGCCCACAACCGGATGATGACCGGTGGTTTCGCGATCAACGGGCAATTGGTGACGCTGACCGATATCACCTGTCCGGTGCTGGCCTTCGTCGGAGAGGTCGACGACATCGGGCAGCCGCCGTCGGTGCGCGGCATTCGGCGTGCGGCACCCAATGCCGAGGTCTACGAGTACACCTTGCGGGCAGGGCATTTCGGCCTGGTGGTCGGATCCAAAGCGGCGCAAGAGACCTGGCCGACCGTCGCCGACTGGGTCCAATGGATCTCCGGGCAGGCTCCCAAGCCGGACGAGATCGTGCCGATGGCCGACCAGCCGGTTGAGCGCACCGACAGCGGCGTGGCAATCAGTTCCCGGGTGGCGCACGGCATCGGTGAGGCGTCCGAGATGGTGTTGACGCTCGCTCGCGGTGCGGCCGACGCGGTCATGGCAGCCAACAAATCCGTGCGCACGCTGGCGGTGGAAACCATCCGGACATTGCCCCGGCTGGCCCGGCTGGGCCAGATCAACGACCACACCCGGATCTCGCTGGGCAGGATCATCGACGAACAGGCTGACGAGGCACCGCACGGGGAATTCCTGCTCTTCGACGGCCGCGTACACACCTACGAGGCGGTCAACCACCGCATCGACAACGTCGTTCGCGGGCTGATCGACGTCGGAGTGCGGCAGGGCGAACACGTCGGCGTACTGATGGAGACCCGACCGAGTGCGCTGGTCGCCATCGCCGCGCTGTCCCGGCTGGGTGCGATCGCCGTGCTGATGCGCGCCGACGTCGACTTGGCGACGGCGGCCCGGATCGGTGGCGTCACCGAGATCATCACCGATCCGCCCAACCTCGAAACCGCACGCCAATTACCCGGCCAGATCTTGGTTCTGGGCGGCGGCGAGGCACGCGATCTGCACCTGCGCGAGCACACGGGTGTGATCGACATGGAACAGATCGATCCCGACGCGGTCGAGCTACCTGGCTGGTATCGGCCGAACCCAGGGTATGCCCGTGATCTGGCATTCGTCGCGTTCAGCACGGCCGGCGGGGAACTGGTCGCCAAGCAGATCACCAACTACCGCTGGGCGTTGTCGGCGTTCGGGACCGCTTCGACCGCCGCCCTCGGCCGCGGCGACACCGTGTACTGCCTGACACCGCTGCACCACGAGTCCGGCCTGTTGGTCAGCCTGGGCGGTGCGGTGGTCGGCGGCGCCCGCATCGCGCTGTCGCGGGGCCTGTGCCCGGACCGATTCGTCGCCGAGGTGCACCAGTACGGCGTCACCGTGGTCTCCTACACCTGGGCGATGCTCCGCCACGTCATCGACGACCCGGGTTTCGTGTTGCACGGCAATCACCCGGTGCGGCTGTTCATCGGCTCCGGCATGCCGACGGGACTGTGGCAGCGTGTCCTCGAAGTGTTCGCACCGGCGCATGTCGTCGAGTTCTTCGCCACCTCCGACGGGCAGGCGGTGCTGGCTAACGTGTCCGGGGCCAAGATCGGCAGCAAGGGCCGCCCCCTGCCCGGCATCGGGCATGTCGAACTCGGTGCTTACGATGCCGACCACGATCTGATCGGAGAAAACGACCGTGGGTTCGTGCAGATCGCGGACACCGATGAGGTGGGGGTGCTGCTTGCCGAGCCGCGCGGCCCCATCGATCCGACCGCGTCGGTGAAGCGCGGTGTCTTCGCCCCTGCCGACACCTGGATATCCACCGAGTACCTGTTCCGTCGCGACGCCGACGGGGACTACTGGTTGCTGGGCCGGCGCGGTTCGGTGATCCGCATCGCGCGTGGGATTGTTTATCCGGAGCCGATCACCGACGCCCTCGGCCTGATCACCGGCGTGGACCTCGCGGTCACCTACCGGGTGCCCGTGCACGACCGGCAGGTCGCGGTGTCGGCGGTGGAGCTGCGACCCGGTGCGACGATCACCGCGGCGGACCTGACCGAAGCGGTGACGGGTCTGCCGATCGGGCTGGGGCCGGACATTGTGCAGGTGGTTCCGGAGATGACACTGAGCGCCAGCTACCGTCCCACCGTCAGCGCCTTGCGAGCGGCGGGCATCCCCAAGCCGGGACGGCACACATGGTATTTCGATCCCGAGAGCAATCAATTCAAACGCCTGACCGCGGCGGCGCGCACCGAGATGTTCGGCGGCCAGGCGTGATTGACCAAACGCTGCTGAACATTCTGGTCTGTCCGGCCGACCGCGGCCCGCTGTTGCTGATCGGGAACGTGCTCTACAACCCGCGGCTGCGGCGCGCCTACCGGATCGAGAGCGGTATCCCCGTGCTGCTGGTCGACGAGGCCACCGAGGTCAGCGACGACGAGCATGCCCGGCTCATGGCGCAGGCCACCCCGGAAGATCCCCGGTGAGGTAGCGCTGCAGGTTCGGCGCAATCGTTTGCGCGATCTGCTCGGCAGGCAGCGACTTGAACGGCTCCAATTCCAGGATGTAGCGCGCCATCACCACGCCAACCAACTGGGATGCGACGAACTCCGCGCGAATGATGCCGGATCCCGGCGGGTTGTCGACGCGCGACGCGAGCTCTTCGATGACTATCTCGCGCATAAATGACCGTATTAACCCGACATCGGCGCCGGAGAGCAGCGACCGAATCGTCGCGATCACACCGACGCCGAGTTCAGAATCCCACAGCGGCAACAGGATTGCCGGCAGCATCAGCCCGATTTCCTCGACCGGCATTTCGCGCAGCGGTCCGACGATCGTCATCGGATCGACCGGGATGTGGATTGCAGCCGTGAACAGCCGCTCCTTAGTGCCGAAGTAGTGGTGCACCAGCGCCGAATCCACACCTGCGCCCGCGGCGACTGATCTAATCGATGTCTTGTCAAACCCGTTGCGTGCGAATAATTCTCGAGCATTCGTCAGGATTCGGTCGCGGGCACCGGAATTCCCGACCGGTCGGCCCGGCCGTCTTCGTTCGATATTGGTAGCCACGGGCTAGGGCGTCCGTCGCCGCAGCGTCGCGGCAGCCAGGCACAACGCCGCCAGTGCAAACCCCAACACGACGACGATGTCGCGCACCGCGACGCCAGTGAGCTCCGAATGCGCTCCCACCTGCTGCAGTGCTTCCAGAGCGTAGCTGGCCGGCAGCACGTTGCTGATCCACTGTAGCCAGGTCGCCATCAACCCGCGCGGGACGATGATGCCGGCGAGCAGTAGCTGCGGCACCATGATCAACGGGATGAACTGCACAGCCTGAAACTCGGTGCGGGCGAACGCACTACACAACAGGCCCAGCCCGACACCCAGCACGGCGTTGACGATGGCGATCAGGAATACCCATACCGGGCTGCCGGCTGTGTCGAAGCCGAGGAACCAAAACGACACAATGCACGCCAAAATGGCTTGCGTCGCCGCGGCGATCGAGAATGCACTCCCATAAGCGATCAGCAAATCCAGCCTGCGAAGCGGGGTGGTCAGGATCCGCTCCAGCGTGCCCGAGGCTCGTTCACGCTGCATCGTGATCGACGTGATGATGAACATCAAGAACAGTGGGAAAAGGCCCAGCAGGATCAGGCAGGCGTTGTTGAACGGCGACGGGGTGTCCGGGCGATGCAGGGCATTTTCGAACATGAAGTACATCAGAGTGATGACCAGGATTGGCACCACCAGGATCATCGCGACGCTGCGATGGTCGGCGGCCAGTTGCCGCAGGATCCGCGCGGTGGTGGCGACGTAAGCCTTTAACCCTATCCGGCTTGGCGCGCGGTGCTGCGTCTGATGATGGACAGAAACGCTTCCTCCAGTGACGTGCATCCGGTGTCCTCTCGTAGTTGGGTCGGTGTGGTATGGGCGACCAGCTGGCCGTCACGCATCAGCAACAGGTCACCGCAGTGGTCGGCCTCGTCCATGACGTGGCTGGAAACCAGCAGCGTGGTCCCGGCACGGGCCAGGTCGGTGAACTGCTCCCACAGGTCCGCCCGCAGCACCGGATCCAGGCCGACCGTCGGCTCATCGAGCACGAGAAGCTCGGGCTGGCAGACGAGCGCACAAGCCAATGACGCCCGGGTCCGCTGACCACCGGACAAGTTGCCGCAGTAGGCGGTGCGCTGATCCGCCAGACCTACTCGCCCGATGGCGAAGTCGGCGGCGCGGGCGCCGAACCCGTACAGCGACGCGAAGTAGCGGACGTTGTCGACGATTCGCAGGTCGTTGTAGATGGTCGGGTCCTGCGGCAGGTACCCGACGCGCCGACGCAATGTGGCCGACCCGGCCCGACGGCCCAGCACCTGCACGGTGCCCGAGGTCACGATCTGGGTGCCGACGATGCAGCGCATCAGCGTGGTCTTGCCGCATCCGGACGGGCCCAGGAGCCCGGTGATGGCGCCCTGGGCGATCTGAACCGAGAAGTCATGAAGTGCAGGAAGTTTGCCGCGAATCACGCGCAGGTGATCGATGTCGACGGCTGCTTTCGCACCGTGAGCAAGTAATTCATCGCTCGATGAAGTCATCATGCGATGAATATCCGCCCCCCGCTGAGCGGTTGTCAAGCGCCGGGTGCAAAATCTCTCCGGTGAGCGCTGAGCAACTGGCGGTCGACCCGGTCACGGCTGCAAGCCGGGTGCTGGGCGCCACGCTGACCGGGCGCCGTGTCCGCGCGATGATCGTCGAGGTCGAGGCATACGGCGGGGTTCCCGACGGCCCGTGGCCGGACGCCGCGGCGCACTCGTATCGCGGGCTCAGCGGCCGCAACTTCGTGATGTTCGGCCCGGCCGGGCACCTGTACACCTATCGCAGCCACGGCATCCATGTGTGTGCGAATGTGGCGGCCGGCCCGGACGGGACGGCGGCCGCCGTGTTGCTGCGGGCCGGTGCGATCGTGGCCGGTGTCGGCGTCGCCGGCTCCCGGCGCGGCGAGTTGGCCCGCAGCGTCGCGTTAGCGCGCGGTCCGGGAAACCTGTGCGCGGCGTTGGGAATCACCATGGCGGACAACGGGATTGATCTGTTCGATCCGAACAGTCCGGTGCGGCTGACACTCAACGACACCGTCCCCGCCATGTCGGGGCCGCGAGTCGGCATCAGCAAGGCCGCCGACCGGCCGTGGCGACTATGGCTGCAGGGCCGACCGGAAGTCTCGCACTACCGCCGCAGCCCGCGGGCACCCGCCCCTGGAGCCAGCGACTGACGGCAGATCGGAGAAGATCTATCGCATGGGCACGATTCTGGACGAGCTGAGCTGGCGCGGGCTGATCGCGCAGTCCACCGACCTGGACGCGCTGGGCGAGGCTGTGGCGCGTGGACCGCTCACGCTCTACGCCGGATTCGATCCCACCGCGCCCAGCCTGCACGCCGGCCATCTGGTGCCGCTGCTGGCGCTGCGCCGGTTTCAGCGGGCCGGGCATCGACCCATCGTGCTGGCCGGCGGCGCAACCGGGTTGATCGGCGATCCCCGCGACAGCGGCGAGCGGGTGCTGAACACCGCCGACACCGTGCGGGACTGGACCGAACGGATCCGGGGACAGCTGGAACGCTTCGTCGACTTCGACGATTCGCCGACCGGCGCGATCGTGGAGAACAACCTCGAGTGGACCGATGCCATGACGGCCGTCGAGTTGCTGCGCGACGTCGGCAAGCACTTCTCGGTCAACGTGATGCTGGACCGCGACACCATCCGGCGCCGCCTGGACGGGGAAGGAATCTCGTACACAGAGTTCAGCTACATGCTGTTGCAGGCCAACGATTACGTCGAGCTCTACCGGCGCCACGACTGCGTGCTCCAGATCGGCGGATCCGACCAGTGGGGCAACATCATCGCCGGGGTGCGTTTGGTGCGCCAGATGCTCGGCGCCACCGTGCATGCCCTGACGGTCCCGCTGGTCACCGCCACCGACGGGACCAAATTCGGCAAATCCACCGGCGGCGGCAACGTCTGGCTGGATCCGGAGCTGACCACGCCGTACGCCTGGTACCAGTACTTCGTCAACACGGCCGACGCTGACGTCATCGGCTACCTGCGCTGGTTCACGTTCCTGTCCACCGACGAGCTGGCCGAACTGGAGGAAGCCACCGAATCGCGGCCGCAGCAGCGGGCCGCCCAGCGGCGACTGGCCCGCGAGCTCACCACGCTGGTGCACGGCGGGGCGGCGAGCGACGCCGTCGAGCATGCCAGCCGAGCGCTGTTCGGCAGTGGGGAACTCGCGCGGCTGGACGAATCCACCCTGACCGCCGCACTGCGCGAGACCCCGGTGGCCTCGTTGAAGCCGGGCGCGCCGGACGGGGTCGTCGAGTTGCTGGTGGCCAGCGGCCTGTGCGAAAGCAAGGGTGCGGCGCGGCGCACGATCGCCGAGGGCGGGGTCTCGGTCAACAACGCCAAGATCGACGACGAGAACTGGGCGCCGCAGCCGACCGACTTCCTGCACGGCCGGTGGCTGGTCCTGCGCCGGGGCAAGCGGAACATCGCCGGCGTCGAACGGGTCGACTGACTGACCGCCGCAAAGGGAAACTGGGGGGACCAGCAGGACATGGTGTAGTAACGATTCGAGGGAATGGCACGAGTGGTCGAGGACATGCAGGGCGGCGGGGCGCAACGACGACCGCGGCGCGCGCCGGATAGGCCGTGGTCCGGTCCGGGCCGGGCGCGCACCGCGCAGCCCCAGTCCAATCCGCGGGAGGACACCCGTTCGGCGCCACCGCTCCCGCCGGATGTCGAGGCAAACCAGCTGGCGCCCGAAATCCGGCGCGAGCTCAGCACGTTGGATCGCGTCACCGCCGAAGCCGTGGCTCGCCACCTGGTCGCCGCGGGCGAGCTGATCGACGACGATCCGCAAGCCGCGCTCGATCACGCCCGCGCCGCACGCGCCCGATCAGGGCGCATCGCCGCCGTCCGTGAAGCGGTCGGGATTGCCGCCTACCGCTGCGGCGATTGGGCGCAGGCGCTGGCCGAGCTGCGAGCGGCGCGCCGGATGGGCAGCAAGTCCCCGTTGCTTGCGCTGATCGCGGATTGCGAACGCGGTCTCGGCCGGCCGGAGCGGGCGCTCGAGCTGGCCCGCGGCGCCGATGCGGCGCAGCTCAGTGGCGACGACGCCGACGAGCTACGGATTGTCGCCGCCGGCGCCCGCGCGGACCTCGGTCAGCTCGAAACCGCCCTGACCGTGTTGTCCACCCCGCAGCTGGACCCGGCGTGCACCGGAGGAACGGCCGCGCGGCTGTGCTACGCCTACGCCGAGACGCTGCTCGCGCTCGGCCGTGCGGATGAAGCGCTGCAATGGTTTCTGCGCGCCGCTGCCGCCGATGTCGAGGGCGTCACGGACGCCGAAGAGCGGATCAGCGAGCTCGGCTGAAATGGGAACGCCCGCGCAGGACTACGATTGCCTGCTTCTGGATCTGGATGGGACGGTGTTCCGCGGCCACCAGCTCACCGATGGCGCGGTGGAGTCGTTGGACAAGGTGCCCGGCCGCAAGTTATTCATCACCAACAACGCATCCCGCAGCGCGGACGAGGTGGCAGCGCATCTGCGCGACCTGGGCCTCGATGCCGCCGCCGACGGCGTCGTCACCAGCGCCCAAACCGCCGCCCGGGTGCTGGCCGAACAGCTGTCCCCCGGCGCGCGGGTACTGATCGTCGGCACCGAGTCGCTGGCCGACGAGATCGTCGCGGTGGGACTGCGGCCGGTGCGGCGGTGGCAGGACGAGCCGGACGCCGTGGTGCAGGGCCACTCCACCGAAACCGGCTGGACCGATCTCGCCGAGGCGGCGTTGGCCATCCGGGCCGGGGTGCTGTGGGTGGCGGCTAATGTCGACGCCACGCTGCCGTCGGAACGCGGCCTGTTGCCCGGCAACGGATCGATGGTGGCCGCGTTGAGAACCGCCACCGACACCGACCCCCAAATTGCCGGCAAGCCGTCGCCGGCGTTGATCAAAGACGCATTGGCCCGCGGCGACTTTCACGCCCCGCTTGTGGTCGGCGACCGGCTGGACACCGATATTGCCTGCGCCAACGCCGCCGGGCTGCCCAGTATGATGGTGCTCACCGGCGCCAATTCGGCACGCGACGCGGTGCGGGCCGCGCCCGGCCAACGCCCCACCTACATCGGCCATGACCTACGTGCGCTGCACCGGGACACCGACGCGCTCGCCGTCGCGCGGCAATCGGGCTGGCACGTCGAAACCGCCGACGGGTCGGTGACGGTCAGCTGCCCTGAAGACAACGAGAGCGACCACCAGGAGGGCGATGGCTTGTCGGTTGTTCGCGCCGTGGCCAACGCCGTCTGGGCGGCGGACTTCGACGGGGCGGATGTGCAGATCCAGGCCGGCGACGACACCGCCCGCGACGCGCTGCAACGCTGGTCCCTGCTGTAAATCGGCTAGCGTAAGAGGCGCCATGGTTACCGAACCCGACCAGATTCGTGCTCAGATCGAAGCCGTGCTCGCCGAGCTGTCCGACCTCGCCGACGCCGAGAACGGCCCGGTCGACACCGATATCGACGAGATCGCGCGCCGGCTGTCCGAGGCACACGACATGCTGGTGCGCGCCCTGGAGTCGGCGGAGAAGGGGTGAGTGCGCGGTGCCACGGCGAGCCCGTGTTGACGCCGAGCTGGTTCGGCGTGGGTTGGCGCGATCGCGCCAGCAGGCCGCGGAGTTGATCGGGGCCGGCATGGTCAGCATCGACGGCATGCCGGCGGTCAAAGCCGGTACCGCCGTCGCCGCCACCGCGGCACTGGCGGTCGCCGCCGACGTGGGCCGCAGCTGGGTGTCGCGCGGCGCGCACAAACTCATCGGCGCCTTCGACACGTTCGGGATCACCGTCGAGGGCCGGCGTTGTCTGGACGCCGGCGCGTCGACCGGCGGATTCACCGAGGTCCTGTTGGATCGCGGTGCCCGGGAGGTGGTCGCCGCCGACGTCGGGTACGGCCAGCTGGCCTGGTCGCTGCGCTCGGATCCGCGGGTGGTCGTCGTGGAGCGGACCAACGTTCGCGACCTGTCGCCGAGCGTGATCGGCGGGCCCGTCGAGCTGATAGTGGCTGACCTGTCGTTCATCTCGCTGACCACCGTGTTGCCCGCTCTGGTTGGTTGCGCTACACCGGACGCCGATATCGTTCCCATGGTGAAGCCGCAGTTCGAGGTCGGTAAAGGCCAGGTGGGGCCGGGCGGGGTGGTGCAGGACCCGCAACTGCGGGCCGGCTCGGTGCTCGCCGTGGCGCGGCGCGCCGAACAACTGCACTGGCACACCCTCGGCGTGACCGCAAGCCCGCTGCCGGGCCCGTCGGGCAACATCGAATACTTTTTGTGGCTGCGCGCGGCGACCGACCGCGGTTTGTCGGGGGAGGCGTTGATGGATGCGGTTGACGGCGCGGTGAAAGCAGGCCCGCGATGAGCCGCGAACGTAACGTTCTGCTGGTGGTCCACACCGGGCGTGAGGAGGCGACCGAGACCGCGCGCCGGGTGGAGAAAGTGCTGGGCGACAACAGGATCGGCCTTCGGGTGTTGTCCGCCGAGGCCGTCGACCGGGGATCTTTGCACTTGGCCCCCGACGACATGCGCGCGCTGGGCGTAGACATCGAAGTCGTCGACGCCGATGTGCACGCCGGAGACGGATGCGAACTCGTGATGGTGCTCGGCGGCGACGGCACCTTCCTGCGGGCCGCCGAGCTGGCGCGTAACGCCAACATTCCGGTGCTCGGCGTCAACCTGGGGCGGATCGGTTTTTTGGCCGAGGCGGAGGCCGAGGCCATCGACACCGTGCTGGAGCACGTCATCGCCCGGACCTACCGGACCGAAGAACGTTTGACGCTCGACATCGCGGTCCGGGTCGAGGGGCGGGTCGTCGACCGCGGCTGGGCGCTCAACGATGCCAGCCTGGAAAAGGGGCCACGGCTGGGTGTGCTCGGCGTGGTCGTCGAGATCGACGGACGGCCGGTGTCGACGTTCGGCTGCGACGGGGTGCTGGTGTCGACGCCCACCGGATCCACCGCCTACGCGTTCTCCGCCGGCGGGCCGGTGCTGTGGCCGGATCTGGAGGCGATCCTGGTGGTGCCCAACAACGCTCACGCATTGTTCGCCCGGCCGATGGTAACCAGCCCGAACGCCCTCATCGCGATCGAGGTCGAGGCCGACGGGCACGACGCGCTGGTGTTCTGCGATGGCCGCCGGGACATGCTGATGCCGGCCGGTGGACGGCTGGAGGTCACCCGCTGTGCGACAGGGGTGAAATGGGCGCGGCTGGACGGTGCACCGTTCACCGACCGGCTAGTGCGCAAATTCCGGCTGCCGGTCACCGGCTGGCGCGGAACGTAACGGTGCTGCCCCGATGCTGACCGAAATCCGGATCGAGTCGCTGGGCGCGATCAGCGTCGCGACCGCCGAGTTCGACCGCGGCCTGACGGTGCTGACCGGCGAAACCGGCACCGGGAAAACGATGGTGGTCACCGGACTGCACCTGCTCGGCGGAGCGCGCGCCGACGCCACCCGGGTGCGCACCAGCGCCGAGAAGGCCGTCGTCGAAGGCCGTTTCACCACCGACGACCTCGACGAGACAGCGGCCGCCCAGGTCGACGACATCCTGGACGCGTCGGGCGCCGAGCGGGACGAGGACGGCAGCGTGATCGCGCTACGCTCCGTCAGCCGCGACGGACCGTCGCGTGCCTTCCTCGGCGGCCGCAGCGTGCCGGCAAAATCACTGAGCGGCTTCACCGCCGAACTGCTTACCCTGCACGGTCAAAACGACCAACTGCGGCTGATGCGGCCCGACGAACAACGCGCCGCCCTCGACCGGTTCGCGGAGGTCGGCGCGCGGCTGGAGCGCTACCGCAAGCTACGCGACGCGTGGCAGTCGGCCCGACGCGACCTCGTCGACCGCAGCAACCGCGCCCGCGAACTCGCCCAGGAGGCGGATCGGCTGAAATTCGCCCTGGTCGAAATCGATGCCGTGGATCCTGCGCCCGGCGAGGACGATGCGCTGGTCACCGACATCCGTCGGCTCTCCGAGCTGGACGCGCTGCGCGAGGCAGCGGCCGGCGCCCGCACGGCGTTATCCGGCGCGGCCGACGACACCGCTGCATTCGAGGCCGCCTCGGCGGTCGACTGTCTGGGCCGGGCGAAGACGGCGTTGGAGTCCACCGCCGACACCGCGCTGCGGAGCCTGGCGGATCGGCTCGGTGAGGCGTCGACGGTGGTCGGCGAGGCCGCCCGCGAGCTCGGCGACTACCTGAACGAGCTGCCCACCGACGCCAGCACTTTGGACGCCAAGCTGTCCCGGCAAGCCGAATTGCGCACGCTGACCCGCAAGTATGCCGCCGACATCGACGGTGTGCTGGCCTGGGCCCGCGCGTCGCGAGAGCGGCTGGCGCACTTGGATGTTTCCGAAGAGGCACTGGCCGGGCTGCGAGCCCGCGCCGCCGAGCTGGCGACCCAACTAGCCGATGCCGCAGTCGATCTCAGCAAGGCCCGTCGCCAAGCCGGCAAGCGACTGGCCAAAGCGGTCACCGCGGAACTGTCCGGGTTGGCGATGGCCGATGCGGAATTCACCATCGCGGTGACCACTAATGCCGTTTCCGGGTCGGCTGCCGACAATGACCCGGCGGCCTTACCGCTGCCGTCGGGCGCGCTGGTTCATGCCGGCGGGGACGGCATCGATCAAGTCGAGTTCGGCTTCGCCGCGCACCGCGACACGACGGTGCTGCCGTTGTCCAAGAGCGCGTCCGGCGGTGAGCTATCCCGGGTGATGCTGGCGCTGGAGGTGGTGCTGGCCGCATCGACCACCGGCATCACCATGGTCTTCGACGAGGTCGACGCCGGCGTCGGGGGTCGGGCGGCGGTGCAGATCGGCCGACGGTTGGCCCGGTTGGCGGGCAGTCACCAGGTCATCGTGGTGACGCATCTCCCGCAGGTCGCGGCGTATGCCGACGTGCACCTGATGGTGGAGGACACCGGACGTGGCGGTGCCGGCGGCGTGCGGCGTCTCGATGACGACGATCGGGTCGCCGAACTGGCCCGGATGCTGGCCGGGCTCGGTGACTCCGACAGCGGCCGTGCCCATGCGCGGGAACTGCTCGAAGCGGCTCAGCGGGACCAACTCGCGACCTCCTGACCCTGCCCACTCTGTCGAGCGTCACGCTAGCGTGACCGTCGTGCTCGAGCGTCACGCTAGGAGGGCGCTGAATAATCGGCGCGCCTTTCCGAAATATGAGGCTGAGCTGGGAAAATTGGCTCATGCAGGGTGTGGAGCGGGCGGATCGGGAA
>NZ_JBOHHI010000070.1:0-36829 GCF_050700595.1 Mycobacterium sp. | reverse complement strand
GGGTTACACGCCGACCGCGACATCACCTCGGCGATACTGGCGGCCTGCGTGGAGCTTTCCGATCCCGATGATCCGCACACCGCTCGAGTCGACTACACGCTTGCCCACGCCCTGCGGGCGTGGCTGGCCTCCCAGCAAGAGTGGGAGGGCTCAGTCAACCGGCACCAGCCACCAACACCACCAGATGGTGTTGGACCGGCCAGGACCGGCAGCCACCAATATCACCCGGTGGCCCCTGCTGAGCAAGCAGCACTCGGCCCACCCCCGAACAGACCAGCGCGCAAACGTGGACGTCGCGGGACCAGCCGAAAACAACCAGACCCCAAGCTGATTGGCGCTGCATGACCCACTACGGGTCAACTCTTAGGTCGCGTCGGTGTCGAACGGCGGCGGCGCGGGCCCGGTGGGCGGAGATTCCGGCGCGGCGAAAGAGGGGGCGGCAGGCTCCGGAACAGCCTCCTCCGCCCGGTCGAACCTGCCGGTGAACAACGAGTCGTCGCCGTCGAAAAGGTGCTTGGTCAGCGCTGCGCGCGGCGTCATACCGCGGAATTTCTGCAGCTCACTCAGCGGTTCCCGCAGTTCGTCGAACTCTGGCCCGATATCCTCGCGCAGCTGGGTCGTCATCGCACCGAGGTAGTCGCGCAGCTGACGCAGCGCGTCGGCGCTCCACCGGATCGCACCCGGGAGACGCTCGGGGCCCAGGATAACCAGCCCGACCACCACGAGCACCAGCATTTCCCCCCAGCCGATGTTGGCGAACATCTAGGTGGTGTCCGGACCCGGTGTCACCGTCAACGTGACGTGCCGGCCGTCGCGCACCACCTCGATCGGCGCCGCCTTACCGACGGTCAGCTGGCGGACCGCGACGATGAACTCGTCGGCGTCGGCAACCTTGCGGTCACCGACCTTGACCACCACATCGTTCTCCAGGATGCCGCCCTTTTCGGCGGGGCTACCCACCTTGACGTTCTTCACCAGCGCACCCGAGGCGATCGAATTGCTCACCGACTGGATGTTCACCCCCAGCGTGGGATGCACGATCTTGCCGTCTTTGATCAGCGTCTGGGCCACCAACTTCGCCTCGTTCACCGGGATCGCGAAACCGAGCCCGCTGGCACTGTCGGACAGCGACTTACCGGCCGTGTTGATACCAATCACCTGGGAATCCATGTCGATCAACGGCCCACCGGAATTCCCATGGTTGATCGACGCGTCGGTCTGGACGGCGTCGATGACGGTGTCCGTATCCGAGTTCTCACCCGACAACGGAATTGGCCGGTGCAGCGCGCTGATGATGCCGTGCGTCACGGTGCTGCGCAATCCCAGCGGCGCGCCGGCCGCCAGAACCTCATCGCCGACCCGCACCTTGTCGGAGTCGCCGAGCCGGGCCACCGACAAATTGTCGACGTTGTCGACCTTGAGGACGGCCAGGTCGGTCTTGGGGTCGCGGCCGACCAGGTTGCCGGGTACCTCCTTGCCGTCGTTGAACACCACCGTGGTCTTGTACTGGCTGGGGTTGGTGGCGGCCTCCGAGATGACGTGGTTGTTGGTGACGATGTAACCGCTGCCGTCGATCACCAGCCCGGAGCCTTGCATGCCCTCCTGGTCGCTGACCGACTCGACTGTCACGACCGAGTCGGCCATCGCAGCGGCCACCTTGGCGAACCGCCCGGCCGGCTCTTGGCCGTTACCGGTGGTGGACAGCGTCACCCTTGACGTGGTGAACGCCTGCACAACCTCGGCGGTCTTGCGTCCGACCACACCACCGACCAGGCCGATCAGCAGCGCAATGACAGCCAGGATGGCCAGCGCCAGGTAGGAAACCCGGCCGCCGAACAGCACGTCACGTACCCCGAGCCGGTCGCGTAGCCCGCCGGCGCCGGCCGGCGCGGCGGCGGACAACGCCGGGCCGCCCAACGCTGCGGCCGCTCCCGGGTTGCGCCACGGGTCGTCGGGCTCTTGCGGCTGGTCCTTGTCCTTTTCGGCGTCGAGCGCACCGGCGTCGGTCGGGTGGCGCTGCAGCGACTCGACGCCCGGAAACGGGCGGCCGAAGGCGTCGGCGAGCAGCGGGTCGGCCGACTCGTCGTGCGGGGTGAACTCGCCTTCGTTGCGGTACTTCTGCGGCCGGACGCGCTCGGCGACGAAAGAGCCCTGCACGCCGTCGGGCCTGCTGAATGTCTGGCGCGCCGCGGGATCAACCGCCGGCCGCGATACGGGTCGTGGCGCCAAGCGGTGGCCGCCGTACTTGTCCTGGTCGGAGGTCACGTCATCCTCTTCCGAACGCTGGAGAAAACGCGCGCTATGAGCACGAGCACGGCGTCGGGCACCGGCTGATCCAGCCTACCGGCGCTTACGGCGGTCACGCGCGCTGCCGTCAGCTAACTGATCGGACATGCCCCCCGGATCGTCGGGCGCCGCGTCCGGAATTTGCGACAGCATTCCGAGCAGCGTACTGGGGATCCTAATCGGGCTGGAGTCGCGCAGTGCGGCGCGCGCTCGGCCCTGATCCTCCACTTCGGCAGCGCATTGCGCGCATAGCGATAGGTGGTGTGCGGCACGCAGGTGCGCATTCATCCGCAACTCCCCATCGACGAATGCCGCGATGGCCTCGGTAGACAGGTGCTCGGTGGAACCGAACTGGCGGGGCGTGCCGACCGGCGCATCGCTTTGCGAGGCAAATTGGGATGGGAGCCAGGAGAACGCACGGCGGAAGACATGTCCCCGCTCGACCATCGCCCGCTCCTCTCGGTGTCAGCGTTCGGCGTGCCCTGGACTACTTCAGCATTACTTCGAATGTAGCGCGCTGCGCGGCGCACAACACCAGTGAACAGCCACGAGGCCGACCCTGGCTTACGCCACGCCGCCCGGCGTGCCGACGCGACGGGACGGCACAGCCTGCCCGGAGTGGGCTGCCAGATAGTCGCGCAACGCCTGTCGCCCCCGGTGGATGCGGCTGCGTACGGTGCCTAACTTCACGTCCAGCGTGGCACCGATCTCCTCATAGGACAGACCCTCGATGTCGCACAACACCACTGCGGCGCGAAACTCCGGCGGCAGCGAATCCAGCGCGGCCTGCAGGTCAGGCCCCAGCCGCGCGTCGTGGTAGATCTGCTCGGGGTTGGGTTCGTCGGCAGGCACCCGGTCGTAGTCCTCGGGCAATGCCTCCATCCGCACCCGGCCGCGCCGGCGCACCATATCGAGGAAGAGGTTGGTGGTGATGCGGTGCAACCAGCCTTCGAATGTTCCCGGCTGATAGTTCTGCACCGACCGGAATACCCGGATGAAGGTCTCCTGGGTGAGGTCTTCGGCGTCGTGCTGGCTGCCGGAGAGCCGGTAGGCCAGCCGGTAAACCCGGTCGGCGTGTTGACGCACCAATTCATCCCAGGACGGCATCGTCGCTTTGTCGCCGGTCGCGTCGAAGACCGCGGTGCCATAAGGCTCGTCGCATGGTTCGACCCAGTCCGCATCGCGATAGCGGTCGGGATGTGACATGCTCGCTGGGCTCGTCAGGGTGGTGATGGTCGGATCCTCCGGATTGATCTTACGGACGTCGGGCAAAGCGTCATCGCTCGCAACGCGAAGGGCGCCATCGCTATTCCCGGCCCGGCACTCACCGCGTTCCATGCAGCCACCGTCGCGTATCGGCTTGTGGTCGGTATGTGATCCGACTGAACATTCACTGAGAAACCCGGCTGTCACTCTCCTAGCTGGGCTTTCCCGCCGCGTGGTGACATTTATCGCCTTTGCCGCCGTGGCGTGTCACCGGGCGCGCCTGCCCCGCTACCGGTGGGGTTGGTTTTACGCTGCGGGGCATGGCCAGCACCGACCACACACCCGGCCAGGCGGCTTCGACCAGTCGGGCCGCCGCCATTTACGCCCATGCCGAAGGGTCGATCTCCGAGGACGCGATCCTGGCGGCCGCCCGCGACCGTGCCGTCGACGTCGGCGTCGGCGCGATCAGTCCCGCGGTCGGCGCACTGCTGAGCCTGCTGGCGAAACTGTCCGGCGGCAAGGCCGTCGTCGAGGTGGGCACCGGCGCCGGGGTCAGTGGACTGTGGCTGCTGTCGGGAATGAGCGACGACGGAGTGTTGACCACGATCGACATCGAGCCCGAACACCAGCGGATCGCCAAGCAGGCATTCACCGACGCCGGCGTCGGACCGTCCCGGACCCGGCTGATCAGCGGCCGTGCGCAGGAGGTGCTGACCCGCCTCGCCGACGAATCCTATGACCTCGTGTTCATCGACGCCGACCCGATCGACCAGCCGGAGTACGTGGTGGAGGGCGTGCGGCTGTTGCGTGCGGGCGGGGTCGTTGTTGTGCACCGCGCTGCGCTGGGCGGCCGGGCCAATGATCCCGCCGCACACGACGACGAGGTGGTCGCGGTGCGCGAAGCGGCGCGATTGATCGCCGAGGACGAGCGGCTCACCCCGGCGTTGGTGCCGCTCGGCGACGGTCTGCTGGCCGCCGTGCGCGACTAGTTACTGCGCAAGACTTGACCTCGACTGAACGTGCGTTTAACATACTGAACATGCGTTCAGCTGATTTGACCGCAGCGGCCCGGATCCGCGATGCCGCGATCGAGCAGTTCGGGCAGCACGGCTTCGAGACGGGCCTGCGAGCGGTGGCCGAGGCTGCCGGAGTGAGTGCAGCACTGGTCATTCACCACTTCGGCTCCAAGGAAGGTCTGCGCAAGGCCTGCGACGAGTACATCGCCGAGGAGATCCGCAGCGGTAAGTCAGAGGCGATGCGGTCCAGCGATCCGGGTACCTGGTTCGCGGCGATGGCCGAGATCGAGTCGTATGCGTCGCTGATGGCCTACTTGGTTCGCACCATGCAATCGGGCGGTGAGCTGGCAACCACGTTGTGGCGCAAGATGATCCAGAACGCCGAGGAGTATCTCGACGAAGGTGTTCGAGCCGGCACGCTCAAACCCAGCCGAGACCCGAAGGCTCGGGCCAAATACCTGGCAATCACGGGCGGCGGCGGCTTTCTGCTGTATCTGCAGATGCACGAGAACCCCACGGACTTGCGTGAAGTATTGCGCGACTACGCCCGCGACATGGTCCTCCCGTCCCTCGAGATCTATACCGACGGCCTGATGGCCGACCACACCATGTACGACGCCTTCCTCGCCAAAGCAGAACAAGGAGAAGCCAATGCCAGCTGACCAAAGCCAGGCGCCCATCGAAATCCGCGATCTGACCAAGAAGTTCGGCGCGGTCCGGGCGCTGGACGGTCTTGATCTGACCGTTCGAGAGGGCGAAATACACGGCTTCCTCGGACCCAACGGCGCCGGTAAGTCCACCACGATCCGGATCCTGCTGGGTGTGGTAAAGGCCGACGCCGGCACCGCGCGGTTGCTCGGCGGAGACCCGTGGAAGGACGCCGTCGAGCTGCACCGTCAGATCGCTTATGTGCCAGGCGATGTGACGCTGTGGCCCAATCTCACCGGCGGTGAGACCATCGATCTGCTGGCGCGGATGCGCGGCGGTATCGACGAGAAGCGCCGGGCGGAGCTGATCGAACGCTTCGACCTTGACCCGCATAAGAAGGCGCGCACCTACTCCAAGGGCAACCGTCAGAAGGTCTCCCTGGTTTCAGCGTTCTCGTCGCGGGCACGGCTGCTGCTACTCGACGAGCCGAGCAGCGGTCTGGACCCGCTGATGGAGAACGTATTTCAGCAGTGCGTCGGTGAAGCGCGCGACTGCGGCGTGACAGTCCTGTTGTCCAGTCACATCCTCGCGGAAACCGAGGCGTTGTGCGAACGGGTGACCATCATCCGGGCCGGCAAGACCGTTGAGAGCGGCTCGCTGGATTCGATGCGCCACCTCAGCCGCACGTCGATCAAGGCCGAAATAATTGGTGATCCAGGTGATCTCACCCAGATCAAGGGTGTGGAGGACGTCAGCGTCGACGGCAACACGCTGCGTGCCCAGGTCGACAGCGCGAGCCTGGGCGAACTGATCAGGGTGCTCGGCGATGCGGGGGTGCGCAGCCTGATCAGCCAGCCGCCCACCCTGGAGGAACTCTTCCTGCGCCATTACGGCGCCGACGGTCAGGCGGCAAACACCGAACAGCAGGTGCCGGCATGAGCCGCACCGCCACAGCGGAGCGGCCATACCAGCCCGCCCACCAAGCGCCAGAACGCGGTTCGAACTTCTCCGGCGCGCTGGGAATGCTGCGGCTCTATCTACGCCGCGACCGGGTCGTGTTGCCGCTGTGGGTGCTGCTGCTGTCGATGCCGCTGGCCACCGTGTACGTCGGAAGCGTCGAGAAAATCTATGCGGATCAGGCCGCCCGTGCCGCGTTCGCGGCCACGATCATGGCCAGCCCGGCCCAGCGAGCGCTCTACGGCCAGATCTACAACGACAGCCTCGGCGCCACCGCCATCTGGAAGGCCGGGATGTTCCACCTGCTCATCGCGGTGGCCGTCATTCTCACCGTGATCCGCCATACCCGCGGCGACGAGGAGACCGGCCGCACTGAACTGATCAACTCGACCATGGTGGGCCGGTACGCCAGCCTGAGCGCGGCCCTGCTGCTGTCGTTCGGGGCGTCGATCGCCACCGGCGCCATCGGTGCGGCCGGACTGCTGACCACCGACGTCTCGCCAGGCGGGTCGCTGGCATTCGGGGCGGCGCTGGCCTGCTCCGGCCTGGTGTTCACCGCGGTGGCCGCGATCGCGGCACAACTCTCCTCCAGCGCCCGGGTCGCCCGCGGTGTCGCGTTCAGCGTGCTGGCGGCCGCATTCACGCTGCGCGCCGTCGGTGATGCCGGCTCCGGCGGGTTGTCTTGGCTCTCCCCGCTGGGCTGGTCCCTGCAAGTCCGCCCGTATGCCGGCGACCGCTGGTGGGTGCTGACGTTGCATCTGGCAACAACGACGGCCCTTACCGTGCTCGCCTACCTGCTGCTCGCTCGCCGCGACGTCGGCGCCGGGTTGATCGCCGAGCGCCCCGGCCCGGGCACCGCCGCGCCGATGCTGCGGGGCGCCGTCGGGTTGGCGTGGCGGCTGGACCGCGGGTCGCTGCTGCTATGGACAGTGGGTCTTTGCCTCTACGGCTTGCTGATCGGCAGCGTGGTGCACGGCATCGGCGATGAGATCGGCAGCGACTCGGCGCGTGACATCGTCGTACGGATGGGCGGCACCAGCGCGTTGGAGCAGGCCTTCATCGCGGTGGCGTTCGTCATGCTCGGCATGGCGGCTGCCGCGTTCGCCGTTTCACTAACCCTGCGGCTACACCAGGAAGAGAGCAGCCAGCGCGCCGAGACGCTGCTGGCCGGTGCGGTGGGCCGAACCCGTTGGCTGGCAACACATCTGGTGATAGCACTGGCGGGATCTGCGGTCGTGATGCTGATTGCCGGGCTGGCCGCCGGCCTTACCTACGGCGTCGCGGCCGACGACATCGGCGGCAAGCTGCCTTCGGTGGTCGGCACCGCAGCCGCACAGCTACCTGCCGCTTGGCTGCTGGCCGCTGTGACGGTCGCACTGTTCGGTCTGGTGCCGCGGTTCACCCCGGTGGCGTGGGCTGTGCTTGTCGGCTTCGTGGCGTTGTACCTGCTGGGTTCGTTGTCGGGCTTTTCGCAGTGGCTGCTGGACCTCGAACCGTTCGCGCACATCCCGCGGGTGGGCAACGGCGACTTCACCGCGGTTCCGCTGCTGTGGCTGCTGGTAATCGATACGGTGTTGATTACGCTGGGAGCCACCGCGTTTCGGCGTCGCGATCTGCGGTGTTGAGGAGGTGTCATGAAAACCCTTGGCAAAGCGCTCCTGTCGGGTGCCTTAGGCCTTGTCGCCTTCGGGTTGATGTTGTTTTGGCCGGCCGGGACGTTCCATTACTGGCAGGGGTGGGTGTTCGTGGTCGTGTTCACCCTCTCCACCTGGATTCCCACCCTCTACCTCATCCGCACGAACCCGGCCGCCCTGGAGCGGCGGATGCGCGCGGGACCCCTCGCAGAAGCCAGAACGCTGCAGCGGCTCATCATCTCGGTCGCGTTCGTGTCGCTGCTGGCGATGATCGTGTTCAGCGTCTTCGACCATCGCTTCGGCTGGTCTTCGGTGCCGGCGGCGGTCTGCCTGGTTGGCGATGTCCTGGTCGCGCTCGGACTGGGTGTGGCCATGCTGGTGGTCATCCAGAACAGCTATGCGGCTGCCAACGTCACGGTTGAGGCTGACCAAAAGCTCGTCTCCACCGGCCTGTATGGGCTGGTACGCCATCCGATGTACACCGGCAACGTCATCATGATGGTGAGTATCCCGCTCGCGCTCGGCTCCTACTGGGGACTTGTCTTCGTCATCCCGGGGTTGATCGTGCTCGCGGTGCGCATCCGCGACGAAGAAGAGCTACTCGGACGGGAGTTGGCCGGATACACCGATTACACGCGGCGGGTTCAGTACCGGTTGGCCCCCCACCTGTGGTAGTCGAAAGAAACGGATCATGAAGATCATCCTTCAAACCGTGGGTTACGGATCCATCGCCGTGGTCGTGTTCGGCCTGCTGTTGTTCTGGCCGGCAGGGACTTTCGACTACTGGCAGGCATGGGTGTTTCTCGCCATCTATGCCGCGGCGGTCGGTTCCAGCATCTACTGGGGCACCAGGAACCCGGCCGTCCTGCAGCGGCGGCTCCATGGCGGCCCGGCAGCCGAAACCCGCGTCGCGCAAAAGCTCGCTATCACAGGCTTGTTCACGGCGTTCGCCGCCTTGCTCATCGTCAGCGCGCTGGACCATCGGTTCGGGTGGTCGACCCTGCCGGCCGCCGTGTGGGTGGTCGGCGATGTCCTGGTGGCGGTCGGCTTGGGCGTCGGCATCCTGACCGTCGTAGAGAACAGTTACGCCGCTGCCAATATCACCGTCGAGGCGGAGCAGCGCGTGATTTCCACCGGGCTGTACGGGTTTGTTCGGCACCCGATGTACTTCTCCCTGGTGATCGTGATGGTCGGCATTCCGCTGGCGCTCGGTTCCTACTGGGGTCTGGCGGGCTTGGTCGTCGGCCTGCCCTTCCTTGCACTGCGTATCGAAGACGAGGAGAACATGCTCGAACACGAGTTGGCTGGCTACCCCGAATATGCGCAGAAAGTGCGCTATCGGTTGGTGCCATTCGTCTGGTGACGACGGAACTTCCCCGCGAGCGTGTGCTAAAACGGCGAGTAGCCCGGCGAGTCGACCGGGGACACGCACGCTCGAGGCAGAGGTGACCACGGCTTAGATCCACACGCCCTTGCCCACGGCGACCACTCCGCCGGCACTGATCGCGAAGCGTTCCCGATCCTTCTCTAGATCCACCCCGACCATCTCACCGGGCCCGACAACGACGTTCTTGTCCAGGATGGTGTGGCGCACCACCGCGCCCCGGCCCACCCGAGTGCCCGGCATGATCACGCTGCCCTCCACGATGGCGCCGTCGTCGACGACGACGTTGGACGACAGCACCGAGTTACGCACGGTCGCCGCCGAGATAATGCTCCCGGCGCCGACCACCGATTCCTGCGCCGAGCCCCCGTTGACGAACTTGGCCGGCGCCAGGTTTTCGGTCGCACCATGAATCGGCCAGCGCCGGTTGTACAAGTTGAACACCGGATGCACCGACACCAGGTCCATGTGCGCGTCGTAGAACGCGTCCAGCGTGCCGACGTCTCGCCAGTAGCCACGGTCGCGGTCGGTTGCGCCGGGTACCTCGTTGTCGGAGAAGTCGTAGACCGCGGCCATCCCGTCGGTCACCAGCCGCGGGATGATGTCGCCGCCCATGTCGTGATCGGAATGATCGTTCTCGGCGTCGGCGCGGATCTCGTCGATGAGCACCTTGGTGGTGAAGATGTAGTTGCCCATCGACACGAACGTGGACTCGGGATCGTCGGGAGTCCCGGGCGGCTCGATCGGCTTCTCGACGAAGCTACGGATCCGGCGGGACTCGTCGGCGTCCAGGCAACCGAACGCGGTAGCCTCCGCACGCGGTACCCGGATGCCGGCCACCGTCGCCCCGGCTCCGCTGTCGATGTGGAACCGGACCATCTGCTCGGGGTCCATCCGGTAGACGTGGTCGGCGCCGAAAACCACGATGTAGTCCGGATCTTCGTCGAAGATCAGGTTGAGCGACTGATAGATGGCGTCCGCGGAGCCGGTATACCAGCGCGGGCCTAGGCGCTGCTGCGCGGGAACCGGGGTGATGTAATCACCGGCCAGGCCGCTCAACCGCCAGTTCTGCGAGATGTGGCGGTCCAGCGAATGCGATTTGTACTGAGTGAGAACACAGATCCGCAGGTATCGGGCGTTGACGAGGTTGGACAGCACGAAGTCGATCAGCCGGTAGGCGCCGCCGAAGGGAACCGCGGGCTTGGCGCGGTCCGCGGTCAGGGGATACAACCGCTTACCCTCGCCGCCGGCCAGGACAATGCCCAGCACGTGTGGCGCTTCCCTCATGGCTCAAACCTATCGGCCGCCGCGAACCACTGCCAGGACAATCATGCGATTTGTCGGTGTTCTGACGGACTGTCCGTCAACGTATTTGGCCCCTCTGACCCCGGTTGCTACGGTGCCGGGTATGCGGGTGGCGATGATGACTCGAGAGTATCCGCCGGAAGTCTACGGCGGCGCCGGAGTACACGTTACCGAGCTGGTCGCGCAACTGCGGAAGCTGTGCCGGGTCGACGTGTACTGCATGGGCGCGCCGCGGCCGGACGCGTTCGCGTATCAGCCCGATGCGCGGCTGCAGGGCGCCAACCCGGCGCTGTCGACGTTGTCGTCGGATCTGCTGATGGCCGACGCCGCCGGACAGGCCAGCGTTGTGCACACCCACACCTGGTACACCGGCTTGGCGGGGCACCTGGCCGCACTGCTCTACGACATCCCGCATGTGCTGACCGCGCATTCTCTGGAGCCTTTGCGGCCGTGGAAGGCCGACCAGCTCGGCGGTGGTTACCGGGTGTCGTCGTGGGCGGAGCACACCGCGGTGACCGCTGCGGCGGCCGTCGTCGCCGTCAGCTCGGGCATGCGCGAGGACGTGCTGCGCGTCTATCCGAGCCTGGACCCATCCCGGGTGCACGTCGTGCGCAACGGCGTCGACACCGACGTGTGGTACCCGGCCCAACCCTGGGCCGGTGAGTCGGTGTTGACCGAGCTGGGAGTCGACCCGGAGCGGCCCGTGGTGGCGTTCGTCGGGCGGATCACCCGCCAGAAAGGTGTTGCCCATCTGCTCGCGGCCGCACACCGGTTCAGCCCCGGCGCACAGCTGGTGCTGTGTGCCGGAGCGCCCGACACTCCCGAGATCGCCGCTGAAGTGACCGTTGAGGTCGCTGAACTGGCCGACCAGCGCACCGGCGTGTACTGGATCCGGGAGATGCTGCCGATCCAGCGATTACGCGAAATACTCACGGCCGCAACAGTTTTTGTCTGCCCTTCGGTGTATGAGCCGCTGGGCATCGTCAACCTCGAGGCAATGGCCTGCGGAACCGCGGTGGTGGCCTCCGATGTCGGCGGCATACCCGAGGTGGTCACCGATGGAGTCACCGGTTCGCTAGTGCATTACGACGCCGACGATCCCGCCGACTACCGCGCCGGCCTGGCCGACGCGGTCAATGCCCTGATTGCCGACCCGGAGAAGGCGAAGCGATACGGGCAGGCCGGACGCCAGCGTTGCATCACCGAATTCTCCTGGCCGCATGTCGCCGGGCAGACGCTGGACATTTACCGCAAAGTGTGTACGTAGCTCAGCTGGTGACACCCTTGAGTTCGTCACCGAGCGCGGCGGCTTCGTCGGGAGTCAGTTCGACGACGAGTCGACCACCGCCCTCCAGCGGTACCCGCATCACGATGCCGCGCCCCTCCTTGGTCGCTTCCAGCGGACCATCACCGGTCCGGGGCTTCATCGCCGCCATCGAGTGCTCCCTCCGGGTTCCTGCTGGTCCGCAGTCGCGGACCTGGTCGGCGCCGGGCATGCCCCGCAGGCGTCATAGCCGGCGATGAACTGCCACGTCACCCTCCCATTGTTCCCTATCGCAGTGTCGCGGGTGCACAAGACCCGGGTGGATGGGTTGCCGCCGCTTTTCACCGGGCTATCGACGGCACCCAGCAAGTGCGCAAGTGGTCGTCGACCATCCCGGTGGCTTGCATCAAGGCGTAGGCGGTGGTGGGTCCGACGAATCGGAACCCGCGCCGCTTCAATTCGCGTGCCATGGCGCTGGACTCGGCAGTCGCCGCGGGGATTTCGGAGGCGTCGGCGGGCCTTAGCGAGACTGGCCGGGGCGGTGGCGCGAACGACCACAGCAACTCGGAGAGGTCGACATCGGCGGCGGCACGCGCGTTGGCAATCGTCGCCTCGATCTTGGCGCGGTTGCGCACAATTCCGGCGTCGGCCATCAGCCGGGCCACATCGGCCTCGGTGTAGCGGGCGACGGATTCGATGTCGAACCCGCAAAACGCGCGACGGAAATTCTCCCGCTTGCGCAGGATGACCAGCCAGGACAGGCCGCTCTGAAACGCCTCCAGGCTCATCCGCTCGAACAACGCCACCGCGCCGGTCAATGGTCGTCCCCACTCCTGGTCGTGGTACTCGCGGTAGAGGTCAGTACTCGCCCAGGAGCAGCGGATCAGCCCGTCGTCGGGCTGCGCGGTCACGCCGGGTCCTGGGCGTCCGCGGCATCGCCGGCGCCGTGATCATCGGCGCCGTTTGCCAACTGGCCGCGCAGCAGGTCGAGTTCCCGGCCGAGCCGGTCCAGCACCCAGTCCACCTCGCCGGTCTTGTATCCACGCAGCACCTGAGTGAACTTCACCGCGTCGACGTCGGCACCGGTGACGCCGGAGGCCGGCAGCACTGTCGCCGTTGTCCCCCGGGGCAGCGGCGGCAGCTGCTCACCGCGGCCGAACAGCATGCTGGCCACGCCGAACAGCACGATCGAAATCAGGACCAGTACCACCAGGTACAGCAATACCAATGCCACGTCCCCGATATTGCCCTAACGCGGCCGCAGCGCGTTCATCGGCGGCCGGTCGGCCAGCGACACCGGCGAGGTGCGCGGGGTATAGCCTTCGCCGTCGACGAAGAACTGGGTCAGGCCCACTCCGGAGTCGGGGATACCGCAGCGTGACAGGAGGGTGGCGACGATCTGCCGGCTCATCGGGCCCAGCTCGGCCAGCGGCCGGTTGCGGTGGGCCCGCACTCCGAGGTTGACCTGGGCGATGGCGTCCAGCCCCAACTTGTCGTAGGTGTCGACCAGCAGACCGATCTCCACGCCGTAGCCCGGCGCGAACGGCAGCGACATCAGCAGCTCGCGGGTGGCGGCGTATTCGCCGCCCAATGGCTGTAGCACACAGCCCAACTCGGGCCGCAGCGCGGCGAGCAGCGGCCGTGCCACCAGCTCGGTGACCCGGCCACCGCCGGTGCCACTCCCGGTTAACGGGCGTCGGTAGAAACTCTTGACCAGGTGAATGCCCTCACCGGTCAGCAGCGGGCCGATTAGCCACGGCACGAAACTCGGGTGCGGGTCGATCAAGTCTGAGTCGATGAACACCACGATGTCGCCGCTGGTGGCGGCCAGTGAGCGCCACAGCACCTCGCCCTTGCCGGGCCGCGGCACGATGTCGGGCACGGCCTGTTCGCGGCTGACCACGCGGGCGCCGGCGGCGATCGCCCGGATCTCGGTGTCGTCGGTTGAGCCCGAGTCCAGCACGATCAGCTCGTCGACCAGCCCGCCGACCACCGGCATGATGCTGTCGACGACCGACTCGATGGTGTCTTCCTCGTTGAGGGCGGGCAGCACCACCGAGACGGTCCGGCCCGCCTTGACGGCCACCAGTTCGTCGACGGTCTTGGGACGGCTCCAGCTGCGGTCGGACAGCCAGGTGTCGCCGGGCAGCGCCGCCAGTATGCCGTGGCCGACGAGATCGACCAGCTCTGATGCCGTCACGCGAGTCCTCTTACCGTGCGCGTTGGTGGTCGTTGACCGTAGATCGACGCCACCATCTCCAGTACTCGTCGGGTGGGTGTGACTTCGTGGACCCGGAACATCCGCGCACCGGCGGCGGCCGCCAGCGCGGTGGCGGCCAGTGTTCCCTCCAGCCGTTCGGTCAGCTGCACACCGAGAGTCTCCCCGACGAAGTCCTTGTTGCTCAATGCCATCAACACCGGCCATCCGGTGTTAACAAGATCTTCCATGTGGCGCAACAACGCCAACCCGTGGAAGGTGTTCTTGCCGAAATCGTGGGTCGGGTCGATCAGTACCCGGTCGCGGGCCACCCCGGCCGCGACGGCCCGCTCCGCGGCGGCGGTCAGTTCGCGGATCACATCGTCGACCACACCGCGGGTGGTTGTTCCATAGCTGACCCGGAACGGACGGGTGCGGGGCCGCGCACCGCCGGTGTGTGAGCACACCAGGCCGGCGCCGAATGCGGCGGCCACCGCGGGCAGGTTCGGGTCGACGCCGCCCCAGGTGTCGTTGATCAGGTCGGCACCGGCCCGACAGGCCTCTTTGGCCACTGTCGAGCGCCAGGTGTCGACGCTGATCAGTTGCTCGGGATAGGTGTCGCGCAGCCACTCGATAAACGGCACCACCCGGGCGGTCTCGGTCGCTGCGTCGATGGGATCCCCCGGCCCGGCCTTGACGCCGCCCACGTCGACGACGTCGGCGCCGTCGACAATGGCCCGGTGTGCAGCGGCCCGGGCGGCGTCGTCGGCGAAGGTGGCGCCGCGGTCGTAAAACGAATCCGGGGTGCGGTTGAGGATCGCCATGATCAGGGAGCGATCGCCGGCGACCGGACGGCCACACAGTGTTGATCGGTCGGCTGGCGCCGACGGTGTTGATCGCACCCGTCTATGGTGCCAGCCGCGCTACGGCCTCGGCTGCTGGGACGATGTCGCGGATGCGGTGGATCGTCTCGCCGGCATAGAGCGCAGCGTGATCGACCACGGCGGTGTTCATCCCGGTGAGCGGCAGGGCAGGGGTGTACAGCGGTAGTCCGGCGCGCTGCAGGGAGATAACCGTGTCGAGCGCGTTCAACGGAAGCGCCTTTCCCAACGGGGCGCTGACCCGGCCGAGCACCTGCATCCATCGGGGCCCCAAGTCGTTGCTTGCGCACCACCGGTCGGTGACCGCGTTGGGCACCACCCGGTGCGCCAAGTGCCAGCCCATGCCGAACAGCAGGGTGCGGATGGTTCGCTGGGCACCGAGTACCCGCCGTTTGTACTCGGGATGGGCGCGTGATTCCTCGGTGAGCAGAAACCGGGTTCCGGCCACCACGCCGACGGCCCCGGCGGTCAGCAACCTGCGTACGTCGGCAGCATCTGCCACCCCGCCGGCGGCCAGCACCGGAACGTCGTCGACCGCCTCGAGCACCTCGGGCAACGTCACATCCAGCGGTCGGTCGGCCATCAGGTGCCCACCGGCCTCGACACCTTGCACCACCAGGCCATCCGCCCCGGCGGCCAGCGCGCCGCGCGCCTGCGTCGCGCTGCCCACGGTGCATAACACCCGAGTGCCCGCCGACCGCAATGCGGCCGTCCAGCGCGGCGAGATGCCGCCGTGCAGGACCACCAGGGGAATACCGCACGCGGCGCATGCATCCACGTGAGCCTTCCGAATGAACGGCACCAAGAGATTGGCCGCTATCGGCTGTTTTCCCGCCAGCGTCGCGGCACGGTGCAACTCGGCGGTAAAGGTGCGCGGGTCGGTCATCCCCACGGTGCCCAGGGCACCGGCCGCCGACACGGATCCGGCCAACTCACCGCCGGCCACGCCCCCGCCCATACCTGCCTGCATCACCGGGTAGCGCAACCCGAGTGCTTCCAACAGGTTCACCGGCCGTCTCCTGCCACGGTGAACCAACCGGCGGCGTTACTCATCGCGGGTCCGCCGCCCTGACGCCTTGCCTTCGCGCGACGACCGTTTCTTGGCACGACCCTGCGCGGCACGCACCACCACACAGCATCGGCCCTCACGGGGCGTCAACACCGCCCGCGAGGGCCGCTCGCCGACCGCCTCGAGCATGCCCTGGATCAGCTGCAGGTTGAGCCCGCAAACCAACTCCGGATACTGACCCATCAGCTGATGAAATGGGCAATTCCGTAGTTCGATATCTCCATCGGCGGTTTGAGCAGGCTCATACCCGCACCCGCACAATGACTCCATCACATCATGGTCGGCCATGCTGGCCCGCCCGGTTTTACGTGCCGCCGCCGCCACCGCCGAGCCCACCGTTCCCGACTTATCGGCGGTCACCGCTTCGGCGAGCAGCTTCGCCAGTAACCCATAGTTGCGCGGCGGCACGCTCGCCGACAGTTCCTGTTGGGTACGCGCATACCGCTTCGCCGGGCGACCGGCCCCGGGACCCGTCCGGCCCGACGGCCGCGCATAACTGACCGCGAGAATCCCTGCCTCAGCCAACTTGTCGAGATGGTAAGCCGCCAGCGTACGGCTGATGCCCACCGCTGCGGCGGCCGCATCACGCACCACCGGCTCATCGCTTGACGCCACGTACTCGTAGAGCCGGCGTCGCATCGGGTCGTCCAAACTACTCAACCCGGCCACGGCAGCAAAGGCGTCACCGACACCGTTATCCATATGCCCAATCTAACACTAATGATTCTTGACGAAAGTGGTCCGCCCTGCCAAACTCTAAGAATAATTTAAAGTTATTGATACAGGGACGACATGACCACCGCCAGCCATGAAGACCAGATACGACCGCCCGCCGGCTTCCGGCCGCCGGCGCTTTACCCAGGGTATGTAAGTCACCTTCATCGAGGGCCCTTCGGCTCTACGAAGCCCACCGCAAAACGGGAAAATTGCAATCGAAAGTTACGCCCACCGTCGGAAGTCCGGTGGTGGGGTGTACCGGTGAGCTGCGGGAGCGAACGCGTATGCGAATGCTGATCACCGCGTTGCGGGACCTGCAATGGCGAGGGCGGCGCTTCATCGTCGCGGCCGTCGGCACGGGGATGGTATTCGCGCTGACCCTCATCATCACCGGATTGACGCACGGTTTTCGTGTCGAGGCTCAGCACGTGGTCGACTCACTCGGTATTGACACCTACCTGATTGAGGTGGGGGCAGTAGGCCCGTTCATGGGTTCATCGAGATTCCCTGAGGCAGAAACGCGGGCGGTCGCCCGGCTCCCGGGCGTCCAAACAGCGATCCCGGTGGTCTACGGCAATACGATCCTGCAAGATCGTCGCTCACCGCAAAACGTGAACGTATACGGTGTGCCCGGACACGGACCGGGGATGCCATCGATCGCAGTGGGGCGCGCACCGTCGAGCCCGGGCGAGGTTGCCGTGTCGAAGACGCTGGGGCGGTCGATTGGCGACCAACTCGAGATCGGCGCGAACATGGTGCAGGTCGTCGGGCTCGTCGACAAATCCACCACGCTCGCCGGCCAGGCCAACGCATTTCTCACTGTCGCGGGCGCACAGCGATTGATGTTTTCCGGGCAGCCGGTGGTTTCGGCCATCGGCGTGCGCGGCACACCCGCGCAGATACCCGACGGCTACCGTCTCGTTGATCGCCACGCTGCCGTCGATGACATGGTGCGCCCGCTGCACGGGGCTTACCTGGCGATGTCCTACATGGCGATTCTGCTGTGGGCAGTGGCGGCGCTGATCGTGGGATCGCTGATCTATCTGTCCGCACTCGAGCGCACCCGCGACTTCGCGGTGTTCAAAGCCCTCGGTGTCACCACAGGATCGGTGCTCGCCGGGCTCATAGTGCAGGCGGTGCTCGTCACGGTGGTCGCCGCGGTACTCGGTGGACTGCTCGCTGTGGTGCTCGGCCCGCTGTTTCCGATGCTCGTGGTGGTGAGCACCTCGGCCTTTTTGACGCTGGTGGCGACCGCGGTGCTGATCGGCCTGCTGGCGAGCCTGGCCGGCTTACGGCATGCGGTAACAATCGACCCGGTGTTGGCGTTTGGGGGTCCATAGTCATGGGTGATCTGCGCATCAAAGATCTCGTCGTCGAGTACTCCAACGGCGCCGAGTCGATCCAGGCCATCGACAACCTGAACCTGGAGATCACGGCCGGATCGCTGGTGATCGTGTTGGGCCCCAGCGGCTGCGGAAAGACCACGTTGCTGTCGTGTCTGGGCGGCATCCTCAGCCCGACCAGCGGGCGCATCCAATTCGGCGACGTCGAGGTCACCGCGCTGGACCGCCGCGAGCTGACCGCCTACCGGCGCCACACGGTGGGCATCATCTTTCAGACCTTCAACCTGGTGCCAAGCCTTAGCGCAGTCGAGAACGTGATGGTGCCCATGTGGGCGGCGGGATGGTCGCGGCGAACCGCACGCGAACGCGCCCATCAATTGCTGGCCCGCCTTGGACTGCAGAACCGCATGACACACCGGCCCGGCGACCTCAGCGGCGGTCAACAACAACGGGTGGCGGTTGCCCGCGCCCTGGCATTGAACCCCACCCTGATCCTGGCCGACGAACCCACCGCACACCTGGACTTTGTCCAGGTAGAAGAGGTACTGCGGCTGCTCCGTGAGTTAGCGACAGGCGAGCGCATCGTCGTGGTCGCTACCCACGACGCCCGGATCCTGCCACTCGCCGACCGCGTGATCGAGCTGGTGCCACCTTTCACTTCCGCTGACCGAGAACCCGAAACCGTCCGTCTAACAGGCGGTTCTGTGCTGTTTGAACAGGGCGGCATCGCGGACTTGATCTACATCGTCTCCGAAGGCGAACTCGCAATCGTGCGCGAATCACCAGGCGGCAGAGCACAACTACTCAAAGTCGCCACCCCCGGCGACTACGTCGGCGAAATCGAGCCGCTGCTGCACCTACCCCGCTCAGCCACCGCGTACGCGCGCACCGACGCAACCGTTACCGGCTACACCGCCCGCGCATTCCGCAGGCTGCTCGACACTTCCAGTGAGCGTTATCCCGTCGAGCACCACAAGATCGACATCGAACAAAGAACCACCGGGCATGGCCACCACGAGCTCGGAGATGCACTGCTGCTAACGGAGCAACGCTGATGTGGCCGGTTGCGATTACCAGTGCAGCCGGCCGGAGTAACGATGCAGCGACATGCGAGGGGCAAGAGCCCGCCGATGAGGAGCCGCTCTCTGATGTCGGTAGCATCGCGCGGTTGACGGGTGTCGCCCGGATTGCAGTGCGTCGCGGGCCGATCGGGGGTATCGCCGCCGGTTCCGACGGTCGCCGGCTGGTGGTGACCAACTGCGCGGATCACAGCGTCTCGGTGATCGACATCGACACCGCTGCGGTCATGGAGACCCTCACCGGGACAGCCGAGCCGTTCGCGGTTGCGATCGGTGCTGCGCGGGGCGGCACAGCACGTGCCTATGTCAGCACGGCCACGGCGGCCTATGACGCGATTGCGGTAATCAGCCTGCGCACCAACACCGTCATCGCCACCCATCCGGTGGCGCTGCACGTGAACGACCTGGCGGTGAGCCGGAGCGGAAAGCGGGTGTACGCGAGTCGAACCGGAGCCGACCGCGCGGACGTGGCGATGCTGGACACCACGTCCGGCCGGGTCGATGCGTTTGACATCGCCACAACGCCAGATGCCACCGCGGGCCATCTGTGCCTCAGCACCAACGGCCGGCAGCTGTACCTCGCGACCCAACGGCCATCCGGTGCGGCGCTCGCGGTGGTCGGCATCCGGGCGGAACGTGTCCTCAACTTGATCGAAATCGGTTTCTGCATCCGCGATGTTGCGCTCAGCCCGGACGGTCGCCAGGCTTATGTGGCCGGCTGGGATCCGGGCTTCGGCGCGACAGTCAAAACGATCGACACCCGCGCCGGTGTGGTCACTGGCACCGTGAAACTCGGCGGTTTTCTCACCGGAATGACCCTCAGCGGCGACGGCGAGCGGGCCTACCTCGTTACCGGCGACGGCGTAACCGTGCTGTGCACGCGCACCCAGCAGATCATCGGCACCATAGCGGCGGGGCCCGCACCGTCCTGCGTCGCCGAAAGCCCGGGCGGCGACCGCTTTTACGTCGCCGACTACGGCGGCGCGGTCACCGTGGTCTCGATCACAGCGCTAAAGCAGCCGTTCAATGTAACACCAATGGATCTTGACAAAAGGGGCCCGATGCCCCATTCTAAAAACAGAAAAGATTATTGATAGATCGAGGCGAGATGAGCGGCGCCGAACGACATGATGCTGAGCGGCTGGGAGAGCACGTCGAATTAGATCGCGAAATGCGAGACCATGCACCGCCTGGTGCGCCGACCCTGCCTGGGTTATTGCAACAGCGAGCCGAACGCTATCGGGACAAGGTTGCGTTTAGCTTCTCGCGCAACGGCGATGACGAACACCGTAGCCAGCTGACCTACCACGACCTCGACACCAGGGCGCGAGCAATCGCGTCGAGTCTGGAAGCACAGGGCGCCGCCGGCGAGCGCGTCCTGGTCTTATGCCCGCCGGGCCTGGACTTTATCGCCGGTCTCTTCGGGTGTCTCTACGCGGGAGCGATCGCCGTACCGGTGCATCCGCCGGTGCGCGAACACCTGGTCCCGCGCGTCGCCTCGATCGTCGCGGATGTGCAACCGGGCTTCGCTCTGGCCACCACCGCGTCGCAACCCAGAATCCAGGCCACGGTGGACGGTCTGGTCACGGGGCGTTCCCTGCGTTGGCTCGCCACGGACGCGGTTGTCGGCGACGAGCGGGAGTGGGTCGCGCCGGACATCGACGGAAGCACCGTAGCCGTGGTGCAGTACACCTCGGGCTCCACCAGCGCACCGAAGGGCGTCGTGCTGACGCACGGCAACCTCCTCCATAACTTGGACGCCATCCGTCAGGCGTGGCACGGTGACGACCACGCAATCGGAGTGTTCTGGCTGCCGCCTTACCACGACATGGGTCTCATCGGCAGCATCCTCGAAACGATTTACGTCGGGTGCACTACCTTCCTCATGTCTCCGACCGCCTTTATCAAGCGCCCGATGCGGTGGCTGGAAGCAATGTCCCGACATCACGGCACCATCACCACGGCGCCGAACTTCGCCTACGACATGTGTGTCGAACTCAGTAGCGCCCAGGAGCGTGCGGCGCTCGATCTGTCCAGCTGGTCGACGGCCATGTGCGGCGCGGAGCCGGTGCGCACCGCGACGCTGCGGAATTTCGCCGACGCCTTCGCGCCGGCCGGCTTTCGGCCGCAGGCGCTTAATCCGGTGTATGGGCTGGCGGAGGCCACCCTGCTGGTATCCGGCGGCTCGGACGCTGCCGTGCCGATGGTTCGACACGTGGACCGCATCGCGCTACGCGAAAACCGAGTCGTCGATGTCACGCCGGAACATCCGGCCGCGGCAGCATTAGTGGGTTGCGGTCGGCCGCGGGGCGGCCAGCGGGTCATCGCTGTCGATCCGGAGACTCGACGAGAATGCCGAACCGATGAGGTCGGTGAGATCTGGATCGCCGGGCCGAGCGTCGCGCAGGGTTACTGGGGAAAGCGGGATCAGTCCGAAGAGACGTTCTCGGCGTCGCTTTCGGATACCGGAGAGAGCCCGTTCCTGCGTACCGGGGACATGGGTTTCGTGCGTTCCGGCGAGTTGTTCGTCACCGGACGCCGCAAGGATCTCATCATCATCCGCGGCAGCAATTACTACCCCAACGACATCGAACTGACCGTGCAGGACTGCCATCCGGCGCTGCTGCCCGGCCGGGGCGCGGTCTTCGCCGTCACCCCGGAATCGGGTGCCGCCGAGCAGCTCGTTGTCGTGCAGGAGGTGAACCACAGTCAGACCAGTGAGGCTGAACTCACCGAGCTCGTACACGCAATCCGGACTGCGATCACCGAACGTTATGCGATCCAGACCCACGCCGTTGTTCTGGTGGAGCCCTTGTGCATTCCCACCACATCCAGCGGCAAGATCCAGCGGAGCAGGTGCCGGCAGCAGTACCTGAACGACGAGCTTCCGGTGGTCACCGCATGGCACGCATCGTCGCGGCCCGCGGCCGACATCGCCGCGACCGTCGCCAAAGTGGGGTCGGAACCCCGCCGCCGCAGCGCCGCGCAGATCGCGGACTGGTTGATCGCCCGGCTTGCTCGTGAGCTCGAGCTACCGGCAGCCGAGATTGACCCCTCCCGTCCGTTCGCCTACTACGGTCTCGACTCCATCCATGCCGTGCGGTTGACCGCTGCATTGGAATCCTGGCTCGGGCGCGAACTTTCGCCGACGCTGGCCTACGAGTACCCCACGATCGACATGCTTTCCGCGTATCTGGCCGAGGAGGTCCCGGTCAGCGACCGCGCCCCGGTGCCGGCCGTGGACAGTGGCACGGCCGACGAACCGATCGCGATCATCGGCATCGGCTGCCGGTTTCCGGGTGCCGACGGGCCGGCGGCCTTCTGGCGCCTGCTCTCGGACGGCGTCGACGCGATCAGCGAGATACCGCACGACCGCTGGGATGTCGACGCCTTCTACGACCCGGACCCCGCGACGCCGGGAACCGCGGTCAATCGGAGTGCCGGTTTCCTGAAGAGGATCGACTGCTTCGACTATCAATTCTTCGGCATCTCGCCACGCGAGTCGGCGCAAATGGACCCTCAGCAGCGTCTGCTCCTGGAAGTGTCATGGGAGGCAATGGAAGACGCCGGGCAGGTACCGGAACGGCTCGCCGGCAGCCGCACCGGGGTATTCATCGGCATTTCCACCAACGACTACGGATATCTGCGGGTCGGCCAACCGCAACTTGTCGACGCTTACAGCGGCACCGGAAACGCGTTGAGCATCGCCGCCAACCGGCTTTCTTACGTCTACGACTTCCGCGGACCGAGCATGGCGATCGACACCGCCTGCTCGTCGTCGTTGGTCGCCGTCCACCTGGCTTGCCGCAGCCTGCGTGACGGCGAGTGCACGCTGGCCCTGGCCGGAGGCGTCAATGTCATCCTGTCGCCGGCGCTCATGATCAACTTCACCAAGGCCAGGCTGATGGCTCCCGACGGCCACTGCAAGACTTTCGACGCCGGCGCGGACGGCTACGTACGGGGTGAAGGCGCCGGTGTCGTCGTCCTCAAACCGCTGGGTCGCGCGTTAGCCGACAACGACCCGATCTATGCGGTGATCCGCGGCACCGCCATCGGCCAGGATGGCCGGACGAACGGGCTGATGGCACCCAGCCGGCAAGCGCAGGAAGCTGTGCTGGCCGAGGCATACCGGCGCGCCGCGCTTTCACCCGGCGCCGTCCAGTACATCGAAGCGCACGGCACCGGAACGCTTCTCGGTGACGCAATCGAAGCGAAGGCCCTGGGGACGATCCTGGCGAACGGTCGTCCGCCGGGCAGTCAGTGCCTGATCGGTTCGACCAAGACCAACATCGGCCACCTGGAGGCGGCGGCGGGGGTCGCCGGGCTCATCAAAGTCGCGTTGGCGCTGCGGCACAGGGCGATCCCGCCAAGTCTGAACTTCGCCGAGCCCAACCCCAACATCCCCTTCGACACTCTGCCACTGCAGGTGGTGCGGACCCTCACCCCGTGGCCGGAGAACGGTGGGCGAGCGATCGCCGGGGTCAGCTCGTTCGGCTTCGGCGGCACCGACGCGCACGTCGTCCTCACCGAGGCACCCCAGGTTCGGGCCGCATCCGCGGAGCACGGCAGCGCAACAGACCGAGCCGAACTGCTGCCGCTTTCCGCCCGGTCCCCCGCGGCCCTGGCGGCGCTGTCCGGCCGGTACGAGTCGGCGCTGGCCACCGGGGTGCCGCTCGCCGACCTTTGCTATACGGCCGGTGCCCGTCGCGGCCACCACGAGCATCGGTTATGCGTGGTCGCCGACTCCCCCGCCCAAATGTCGGAATCTCTCGCCGCTTACCGACAGGGGGAGTCGCGACCCGGGCTGTCCGTCGGACGTTGTCGTCGGAGCCACCCACCTCAGGTGGTCTTCGTCTGCTCCGGCCAGGGCTCGCAGTGGTACGGCATGGGACAACGGTTAGCGGCCGAGGAGCCGGTCTTTCGCGATGCCCTGGAGGCGTGCGACCGCGCGCTGAGGCCGTATTTGGGAAGCTCCATCCTCACGCAGCCGGCCGGGCAGAACCGTCCGCAACTCGACGACATCGGCGTGATCCAACCCGCGATCTTCGCTATTCAGGTGGCGCTGGCCGCGCTGTGGCGGTCGTGGGGCGTGCAGCCCGCCGCGGTGGTGGGGCACAGCATGGGTGAAGTTGCGGCGGCGTACGTTGCGGGTGCGCTGAGCCTGGACGACGCCGCGCGGGTGATCTGCACGCGGGCCCGGCTGCTTCGGCAGGTACACGGCCGCGGAGCGATGGTGGCGGCGGAGGTCACCCTTGCCGAAGCACAGCAGCTCATCGCCGGCCGGGAGGGCCGGGTCGCCATCGCCGCGAGCAACAGCCATCGATCGACCGTGTTGTCGGGTGATCAAACCGTTTTGGCCGATCTCGTTGCGGTGCTGGAACAACGCGACCGGTTCTGCCGGTGGATCGACGTCGACGTGGCCTCCCACAGTCCCCAAATGCATGCGCTCGCCACTGATCTTGCCGACATGCTCACGGGGTTGCAGCCGACCGCGCCGTCGATACCCATCTACTCCACGGTGACCGGTGACCTGCTGACCGATCGCCGGCTCGACGCCGGCTATTGGGTCGACAACCTGTGCTCGCCGGTGCAGTTCTCACCCGCATCGCGACGGCTGCTGGACCGTGGCCATGACACATTCGTTGAGATCAGCCCGCACCCCATCCTGCTGGCCGCGGTCCGTCAGGACGCCGAGGACCTGCGGGCCGGCTGTACCTTATTACCGTCCATGCGTCGTGACGCCGACGGACGTGCGACCACACTGGCGTCGCTCGGCACCCTCTACACTCTGGGTCAGCCGATTGCCTGGGAGCAGCTGTATCCCTCGGGCAGCCGATGCGTAGCCGCACCAACCTACCCGTGGCAGCGCGTCCATTCGTGGTTGGACACCGGCCCCGCCACCGTGCCCGCAGTACCGACGCTGGAGGCCGCGGATCTGCACGATCGGATCTATCAGCTACGGTGGCGGCCTGCATCCATCTCGCCGGGCCGGGACGGGCCGAGCCGGCCTACTCAGGCGGGCAGCTGGCTCATCCTGAGCGACGGTGGCGCCGCCGCGGATACCCTGCGCGATGATCTCGAATCGCATTCTCAGACATGTGTTCTCGTCGAGCCCGGCATCGGCTTCGAACGTCTCACGCCAGACAGTTACCGTCTTGACCCGGCGCGGCCCGAACACTTTCGGCGGCTGCTGGCCGAAGCGTTCACCGACGATCGGCCACCGTGTCGGGGCGTGGTGCATCTGTGGGATCTGCTGGGCGTACCGCCCGCCGACACATCGCCCGGCTCACTGGAGTCGGCGATCGGCCTGGGCCCGGTGAGCGTGCTGCATCTCGTACAGGCGCTGGCGCTGGCCGGCTGGCCGGACCCGCCGCGGCTGTGGTTGGTGACCCGCGGGGCGCAGGTGACAGGCACCCCGGACACCGACGCCGAACCCGTGTCGATCGCCCAGGCTCCGGTGTGGGGAATGGGCCGCACCGTCGACCACGAGCAACCGGAGCTGCGCTGCACCCGGGTCGACCTGTCCACTGGTGGCGGTCCCGAAGAGCTCCGGGCCCTGTTCGAGGAGGTGTGGGCCGATGACCGCGCGGTTGACGTGGCATTGCGGGGCAGCCGTCGCTACGTCGCGCGGCTAGCCCGTTACGACGAGGTAGAACCCGTCCAGACGCCGGTCTTCACCGCAGATGCCACCTATCTCATCACCGGCGGGCTCGGCGCGGTTGGTCGCGTGGTGGCTACCTGGATGGCCGAGCAGGGTGCCCGGCACCTGGTCCTGATGGGGCGTGGCGGTGCTTCGGCGTCGGCGCAGGAGACACTCGACGCACTCCGGGCGGCCGGCACCGAGGTGATGGTCGCCCGCGGCGACGTCACCAGGGCGGGCCAGGTCGCCGCCGTCCTCGAGTCGGTCCGCACTTCGATGCCACCGCTGCGTGGGGTGGTGCATGCGGCCGGCGTCCTTGACGACGGCATCCTGCAACGCCTCGACGAGCAACAACTGCGAAACGCCATGGCGCCCAAGGTCCAAGGCGCCTGGAATCTGCACGCGCTGACCCGAGACGCGGCACTGGACTTCTTCGTGCTCTTTTCGTCGGCCTCGTCACTCCTGGGCTCGCCCGGGGCGGCGAACTACGCGGCAGCGAACGCTTTCCTGGACGCGTTGGCGTGGCATCGGCGTGCCGAAGGCCGGCCGGCACTGAGCATCGACTGGGGGCCATGGGCCGGGCTGGGGTTTTCCGCTCGGGCGCAGCACCACGGCCGTCTCACCCAACACGGCATCGCGGCGATGCCGGCGGCTGAATGTCTCAGGGCGCTAACGTATTTGCTATCGCGGCCCGTTACACAAGTTGCCGTCCTCGACGTCGACTGGGCGCGGTTGCACTCGGGCATGAAAACGCCGCTACTGGCAGATCTGCAGCCTGAACTCGCCGACGAACACCGACCGGGAAGCAGCTTCTACGACGCACTACAAGCCGCGGCACCGCAGAAGCGCCGACGGCTGCTCGAGCCGTACCTGCGCGAACTCACCGCCGGCAAACTCGGTCTTGCCCCATCGAGCCTAGACATCGAGGCACCGCTCAACAGCCTCGGCGTCGACTCGCTCATCACGTTGGAGTTGCGCATTCAGATCGAACGCGACCTGGGCATCGTCGTGCCGGTCACCCGGCTGCTCGATGGACCCAGCGTGGCCAGTCTCTCCGGCTGGCTTGCCGACCAGCTGTCCGTGCCACCAGCCGGAGCACCCAGGCAATCCGACGGGGCGGCGCCGGCACTGAACACGAGCGCTCCCAATCCGTCACGCGGGATCGACCTGCTCACCCAAGTGCCCGAGCTTTCCGACGATGCTGTCGAAGAGCTGCTCCGCAAGGTCCTTAGCGAACGAGGGCCCGAGCGCGAGCTTGTCCTGAAGGAGGGTAGTGATGACCGATAAGTCCATCGACGTCTCCGGTCTTTCTGCCGAGAGAAAACGCGCGTTGCTTTCCCAGCTCCTCATCGAGGAAGCCGAGAACTCGGCCTCGGTGTACCCGTTGTCGTACGGGCAGCAATCGCTGTGGTTCGTCCATAAACTCGCACCGGCCAGCGCCGCCTACACGATCACTTATGCCGGACGGATCAGCGGCGAACTCGATGTGCCGGCACTGGAACGCGCAGCCCAGGCACTCGTCAACCGGCACCCGATGCTGCGCACTACCTACGCCGAGCGCGACGGGCAACCGGTTCAACTCGTTCACCCCCACTGGCCGGTGCGGATCGCACGGCACAGCCTGGGCGCCGGCGAGTCTGAGCTCGAGGACTGGATCCGCCGGGAAACCGATCGTCCTTTCGACCTGCACACCGGTCCGGTGTTACGACTGACGTTGCTGCAACGCACCCCCGATGAACACGTCCTCCTGCTGACGGTGCATCACATCGCCGTCGACTTCTGGTCCATCGATGTGATGCTCGACGAGCTTCGCTTGCTGTATGCCGCCGAGCACGGTGCAAACCCGCCTCCGCCACCTGCGGAACGCTACGTTGACTACGCCGACCGGCAGACCCGCGCACTCGCGGGCGCCGAGGGCGAACGTCTCTGGGAGTACTGGCGTGACCAGTTGGCCGGCGAGCTGCCCGTCCTTGCACTGCCCACCGACCGGCCGCGACCGACCGTCCAGACCTACGACGGCGCAGTCCACCGCTTCACCATCGACGGCCGGATAACGGACGCGCTCAAGCAGATCGGCCGGACGGCTGGTGCGACGCCCTACATGACGCTGCTCGCTGCCTACGCCGCGCTGCTGTACCGCTACACCGGCCAAGACGACGTGATCGTCGGCTCACCTTTCGCATGCCGCGAGCAGGCCGGGCTGACCGGTCTGGTTGGCTATCTTTCCAACCCGGTTGCCCTGCGCGTCGATCTGCACGACGATCCGACATTTACGTCGTTGCTCGGCCGCGTCAAGGACACCGTGCTGGGTGCAATCGCGCACCAGGACTATGCGTTCCCGCTGCTCGTCGAGCGGCTTCGGCCAGCGCGCGATGCGGGCCGCACGCCGCTGTTCCAGGTGTCATTCGCTTGGGAACAAACACGCCGCTTTTCCGACGGGGCCAGCGTGAAAAACGGTGAGCTACAACTGGAAACCATCCACATCGGGCAGGGCGGCGCGCCGTTCGATCTGCTGATGCAGATGGGCCAGCAGGACGGTGTGCTGGCCGGTGCGCTGCAGTACAACACCGACCTCTTCGACGCCGCGACGATCGAGCGGATGGCCGGAAACTTCGCGACGGTCCTCGACGGTATCGCCACCGATCCCGACCGGCGCGTTTCGCACCTGCCGCTGCTCACCGCCGACGAGCGCCGCGGGCTTGCGACACGGAACCAAACGCGTGTCGACTACGCGGCCCCGGCCTGCCTGCACGAGATGGTGGCGGCAACGGCCGCACGCATCCCCGATGCCGTCGCGGTGACCTTTGACGACCGCGAGTTGACCTACGCGGAGCTCGATCGCCGGGCCAACGGTCTGGCGCAGCGCTTGCAGCGTCTCGGTGTGGGTCCCGATGTCATTGTGCCTGTCCTGCTGGACCGCTCCGACGATCTGGTGGTAGCGCTTTTGGGTGTACTCAAGGCCGGCGGCGCCTTCCTACCGCTGGATCCCGCCCAGCCCACGCACCGCATGGCCACGATGCTGGCCGATGTACCGGACGCGCCGGTCTGCGTCACATACCGTCGCCATCTGGCAGACGTGCCAACAGACTTCACCGGTCACCGGCTGTGCCTCGATCTGCCGTCGATGGCATCGGCCGAGGAGGCCGTTACCGTAGTCGCTCCTACCGGGTCAACGAATCTCGCCTACGTCATCTACACGTCCGGCTCGACCGGTACGCCGAAGGGAGCGCTCAACACCCACGCCGGGATCCGTAACCGGCTGCTGTGGATGCAGGACGCCTACCCGCTGACCGCCGACGACCGGGTGCTGCACAAGACCCCGATGAGCTTCGATCCGTTCGTCTGGGAGATCTTTTGGCCGCTGATCACCGGCGCGCGGGTTGTTATCGCAAAACCCGAGGGCCACAAGGACGCTTCCTACCTGGTTCGGACCATCACCGAACAGGGCGTCACCACAATGCATTTCGTGCCATCACTGCTGCGCCGCTTCCTCGCCGCACCCGGCGTAGCCGGCTGCGTCGGGCTGCGCAGGGTGTTCTGCAGCGGCGAGGCGCTGCCGTACGACCTTCGGGACCGCTTCCTGGCCACCCTGGATGCCGAGCTCTACAACCTCTATGGCCCTACCGAAGCGGCGATCGACGTCACCCATTTCCACTGCAGGCGCGGCATATCCGACCCGCTGGTCCCGATCGGGCGACCGATCGCCAACATCCGCATTCACCTGTTGGACGCCCACCGCGAACCGGTCCCGGTGGGGGTACCCGGCGAGTTGTTCATCGGCGGGGTCGGGGTCGGACGTGGCTACCTCAACCGGCCCGACACGACGGCCGCCAGCTTTGTCGCCGATCCATTCGGCGGCGATTCTCCGGGACTGCTCTACCGCACCGGCGATTTGGCCAGATATCTGCCCGACGGCAACTTCGAATACCTGGGACGCATCGACAACCAGGTGAAGATCGACGGTTTCCGGATCGAGCCGGGCGAGGTGGAAGCCGCACTGGCGAAACACCCCGCGGTGGCCGAGAACGCCGTGGTAGCCGGCAACGATAGCCACGGACACACGCTCCTTGTCGCCCACATCGTGGCGGTTGAGGGCGCCGCGCCGTCCACAACCGAGTTGCGCCGCTTCCTGCTGGAGTTGCTCCCCGCCGCAATGGTTCCGGCCGCCTTCCACGTGACCGATGCGCTCCCGCTCACATCGAGCGGAAAGATCGATCGCCGGGCGTTGATGGCGGCCGATCAGACGCTGGGTTCAGCGCAGTCGACATTCGTCGCTCCGCGCGACCGCACCGAGCAGATCCTGGCCGAGATCTGGCGCGAGGTACTCGATCTGGACCGGGTGGGCGTCACCGACGACTTCTTCGCGCTCGGTGGTGCCTCCACCCAGGCCCTGGAGGTCGCGGTACGGGCGAACGCCGCCGGCCTGCCGTTGCGACCGGAGTCGATGTTCGTGTACGGCACGATCGCCGATCTGGCCGCCGAATACGGGCCGATCGCCGATGATGCCCCGGAACCCCTCGAAACCCCGGCCCAGGAGACCCGTAACACGGTGATCGAAAGTCTCGGTGTGTACCTGCCGGCGCGAGCAGTGTCGACCGAGGCGGTTCTGGCGGAGTGCGCCAACGAGATCCGCATACCACTGGAGCGCCTCACCGGCATCAAGAACCGACGGGTGGCCGGTGACGACGAGTTCTCCATCGACCTTGCCCGCAAGGCTGTGGCTGACTGCCTGGCCCGGTCGAGCTATCGCCCCGAGGAGATCGACCTGGTCATCTCCTGCAACATCTCCCGCTGCGACGGACCCGGGCACAGGTTCACCTTCGAACCCAGCACTTCCTCGCGGCTGCGCGATCAATGCGGCCTTGTCAACGCGGTTTCCTTCGATATCAGCAACGCGTGCGCGGGAATGTTCACCGGCATCGCCGTGGCGGACGCTTTCCTGCAGACCGGACTGGTTCGGTCTGCCCTGGTGGCCAGCGGCGAATACATCACCCATCTCACCGAGACCGCGCAGAAGGAAATCGAGGGGCCGATGGACCCGCGGCTCGCCTGCCTGACCCTCGGGGACGCCGGTGCGGCGGTGATCCTGGAACGCGGGCCCAACGGTCGGGTCGGCTTCCACGACATCGATATGGCCACGCTCAGCCGGTACGCCAAACTGTGCATCGCCAAGGCGACCGACCGCTCACACGGCGGCGCGATCATGGTCACAGACTCGGTCACGCAGACGGCAATCGCCGTCAAACATTCGGTGCCCTACGTCGCTGCGGTAATGCAGCGGCACGGGTGGCGGCCCGAGACCTGTGACCACCTGTTGATGCACCAGACATCGGAGGCGTCGATCAACGACGCGGTCCTGGCCGTCAACCGTGCGTTCGGGCAAGGTGCAGCCCACCGCGGCAACACCATCTACAACCTCGCCGAGCGGGGAAACACCGCCACCACAACACACTTCGTCGCGCTTGCCGACCAAATTCGCAACAACCGGATCAACTCCGGTGACAACGTGGTCTTTTCCATCACCGGTTCCGGACAAACCGTTGGCACCGCGCTGTATACCTTCGACGACCTGCCCGACCGGATGCGGCGCGGAGCCCATGGTCAGCACCACCGCAGCATCCCGGACGTCAACTACCGCACCGAGCTACCCGCGACGCCGCGGGTGCGCATCGACAGCGTCGGCATCGCACCGGCGGGACAATCGGTGCCCCCGAGCTCGATACAACTCGCGGTGCAAGCTGCCACGGCCTGCCTCGACCACAGTGATCTGGACTCCGCAGAGCTTGGTCTGATCATCCACTCCGGCATCTACCGCGACGACTATCTCAGCGAACCTGCCGTAGCCGCGCTCGTCGCGGGCGAACTCGGGATCAACGGCGACATCCAGTCCCCGGACGGGCCCAAGACCCTCGCGTTCGACGTCCTCAACGGCGCAGTCGGCTTCCTCAACGCCTGCCACGTCGCCGCCGGAATGCTCGGGGCAAAAAAGACCGGACATGCGATGGTCGTGGCCTCCGAGATAGAAAACAACACCCCCGAAAGCGGCTATCCGTTACACGGCATCAGCGAGACAGGCTCCGCGCTACTGCTGAGCCGAAGCAACGGCGCCGAGGGCTTCGGCCGGTTCGTCTTCCAACACCATCCCGAATACAGCGGAGCGCTCGCCACCTACACCCAGCAAGACCGGGGACGCACCTGGCTACAGATCGACCGCGACCCAAACCTCGCCGCCATTTACCTGAGCTGTATCCGTTCTGCCGTCAAGGAACTCCTGACGGCCGAGGGACTGGACCCCGCCGACATCGCGGTCGTGCTCCCGCCTTACCTGTCCCCGGCAGCCCTCGACGAACTGGCCGCGCGGATCGGCATCCCGAGATCACGGTTCGCGGACCTCGACGCCGGCGCGGACCCCTTCACCTCGTCGCTGCCCTACGGATTGGAGCACGTCCGACGGCAGGGGCTGGCACGCCCGGGCGACATCGCCCTGATAGTCGCGGTCGGCTCAGGTGTCCAGGTCGGCTGCACCACCTACCGCTTCTGAACCCAAACCGATGGCACACGCTGCGGTAACCGGAGCAAGTGGGCTGCTGGGAGCCAACCTGGCCGCCGAACTCATCGCACAGGGTCACACCGTGACCGCGACGCGGCGCCCGAGCACCGATACGAGTCCGCTGGCCGACATCCCGATCAAGTGGGTGCGCGCCGACATCGGGTCGGCCGACGAGCTCTGCGATGTGTTCGCCGGTGCTGACGTGGTATTCCATTGCGCCGCAAGTGTTTCAACCAGGCGAATGATCACATCGGAGATATCGGCCATCAATGTCGGCGCCACGCGTGCCGTCGTCGAAGCCGCAATAACTGTCGGTACGCCGAGAGTCGTCTACACCTCAACCGCCAACACGATCGGTCCCACACCCGACGGCACGCCCGCCGACGAGCGGACCCCGTGGGCGTGGGATCAAGCCCGGCTGGCATCGGCCTACGCGGTCACCAAACGGCGTGCCGAAATCCTGGTGGTCCAGGCGTGCGACAAATTGGATGCGGTCATCGTAAACCCCACATTCCTGGTCGGCCCGCGCGATGCCAGACCAAGTTCTGGTCGCATCATCGTCGAAGTCGCCAACCACAGAATCCCTTGCTGGACACCGGGGTACAACAACTTTGCGGATGTCTGCGAAGTGGCGCGGGGGATGATCGCCGCCTGGTTACGCGGGGAACGGGGCGAACGCTACATCCTGGGCGGCCAGGAGCTGACGTATCGCGACTTCATGGAGCGAGTGGCACGGGCAGCCGGGGTCGAACCACCGCGTAGACGGCTCCCCTATCCGGTCGCATGGATTGCCGGCAAGGCCGGCGACCTGCTCGAGCTCACCGGTCGAGAAACCACGGTGAACTCATACTCTGTCGGATATGCGTTCACCGACCGCTACCGGTACCGCAGCGATAAGGCGGCACGAGAACTGGGCTACGTGGTGGGCCCCATCGAGCCGGCGATCCGCAACGCGATCACGTGGTTTCGCGCTCGCGGCATGATCCCGTCAGAAGATCCATCCGCTCAGTAGTTGTGGCAAGTGCTGGCGAGTTGCTCGACGAGTCCGGCGTACTGCCGGCCCCGGGGCGTGCCCTGCACCTGCTGGAGCATCGACTCACGCTGAGGGGGCGGCGAGGCAAGGAAATTTTGCAGCCAGCCTTGTGCGGCAGGCGATGCGTTGAATTTCGCGGCAGCCGCCGGATCCTGCGCATTCAGTGCCCCCACCACCTGCGGGTAACTGCACGTGGTGTTCACAGCAGGCTCTGCAGACGCGACCCCAACCCCAGCGGTCAACGACAATGCCAGACCGCCAACTGCGACCGCCAGTCTGGTCAACGACGGTGTGGCCATGTGTGTATACCTTCCAACTAATGCACCGTCGAGTGCTTGGGCGCCGACGGCATCGGTGTGGGAGTTGCCGTCTTTGACGGAAGCTAAACCTGAGAAGTGGCAGAAACCCCTGCTGCCCAAGCTGTTCACGACCTACTTTGCCGACGACGGAAACGCCGCCTGCCAACCGAGCTAGCCGGTGTGCGATACCGCAGTCGCGGTCGGTGGCCGGAGATGGGCCCACGGACGTACGGATTCCAGCTGCGCAGCAAGCGAAATGAGGGTGGCCTCATCGTTGGGTCGCCCGACCAGGTGGACTGCCTGAGGCAGGCCGTCGGCCGAGATCCCGGCGGGAACCGAGATGGCCGGCTGACCGGTGAAGGGCTGCGCAAAGGTGAACGGGATAAATGTCAATAGCCGCAACATTGCCCGGGTTGGTCCTACCCCTTCGAAGTACCCGATCCGCACCGGCGGCTTCGCCAGCACCGGTGTCATCAGGATGTCGCAGTCGGCTATCGGCCGCAGCGAACGCTCGGTCAGCGGGCCGCGGGCGGACAGCGCGCGGCGGGCCAGCCAGTCAGGGATCAGCCGGCTGGTACGCGCCTCGGCTTGCATCCGCCGCTCCAGCAGCTCGGGCGTCGGAAGCCGGTCGATTTCATGGCGGAAACCGTTCATGAACAGCGCGAGTACCGCGGCGAGGCCAACCACTGGATAGACCGGGTCACGCTCGACGACCTCGTGGCCGAGCGAGCGGAGCAACTCGGCGGTCTCCAACACCGGGCGGCGCACCTCCTCGTCGACCGGCACCGGAACCATCGGCTTGAACGACATCGCAATCCGCAGACGACCCGGCGCGCGCGACACCGCGTCCATCAATGGTGGTGCCGGCGGTGGTGAGCCGATCTCGTCGTGGGGCTCGGCGCCGGTCATCGCGTCGTGCAGCAGTGCCGCATCGACGACGCTGCGAGCCAGCGGGCCGATGTGGTTCAGCCCGTGGAACCGGTAGCCCCGCTCCGGTGACTGCTTGGTGCTGATGCGCCCACGTTGGCCCTTCAGACCCACCAGCCCGCAGCAGGCGGCCGGGATGCGAACCGACCCGCCGCTATCGCTGCCCGTCGCCCCGGGCACCATGCCGGCAGCCACTGCGGCGGCCGAGCCGCCACTGGAACCGCCGGTGGTTCGGTACAGGTCCCACGGATTGCGTGTCATGCCCCAAGTCGCCGATTCGGCCACCGGGTAGGCACCGAACTCGGACAAATGTGTCTTACCGATGATCACCGCCCCGGCCTCCCGAAGGCGCCGCACGGCGGCGCTGTCGGTGCTCGCCGGACCCATATCGATGGCGGTGCCGCACATCGATGAAACCCCCGCCACATCGGTGTCGTCTTTGACCGCGATCGGCACGCCCGCCAGCGGCAACACCTCACCGGCGCTCAGCCGCCGTTCGACCTGCGCGGCTTCTGCCATCGCCTGCTCGGCCAGCACGATACGAAATGCGTTCACCACCGGGTCAAGTTGGGCGATCCGCTCCAGGTAGAGAGCTACCAGCTCACGCGACGAAACGTCGCGATCGCGCACCAGCTGCGCCAGGCGCGCTATCCCGGCAAAGGCCAGACCCCCATCATCAACGGTCATCGCATGCTCCTTCGCCCCTACCCGAAACCCAGTGTACGAACACGTTCACCGGCGCCCGCGCGCACTGCTCACGTGTTCGGGTGGAAATGGTAGGTATCTCCATGGGAGATGTAGTGGAATTCAGTAGCGGTTGACGACTTCTGGGCTGCGTCACGGAAGTCGTCGAGACCGGAGAGGAAGACCGAGAAGTCGTTGTAGTGGATCGGTATCGCAGTCCTCGGTGCGACGATCTCTACCGCGCGCACTGCCTGCTCCCCTGTCATGGTAACCACGGTGCCCAGTAGTGTCGTGCCTCCGGCATGGATCAGTGCCAGGTCGATGTCCGGGTACCAGCGGGGGATGTCGTACAGGCGGTCGTGCAACAGTGTGTCCCCGCTGATGTAGAGACGAAAGCGACGTTTCTCTCCGAGGCTGAAGTCCAACATGCTGCCCATCACTGGTGGAAGCAGTCCCAAGACATGATCGGGTGCGTGCTTGCCCGGCATCGAGGTCACCGTCAGGCGAGCGTCGCCTTTGACGATCTGCTGCGACTCCCATGTGTCGAGGGCATATCCCTGGGTGAACCCCTGCTCACGGAGGAGTCGCACCGCATGGTCGTTGGTGATGATCGGCAGGTCCTTGTCGAGTTCTCGCGCGGCTACGTCGTCGAAGTGGTCGCCGTGGTGGTGAGAGAGGACCACCGCGTCTACCGGGGGTAGCTCGCTGATCTGGCACGCCGGTTCGACCTCGCGGCGCGCGTATATGCCATGCCCCAGGTGGACGTGCCCGCCTGCATGGAGGAAGGCCGGATCGGTCAGGATGGAGAACCCGGCGTACTGGATGACCGTTGTAGCGTTACCCACAAAGTACAAACTTCCCTCGTCGAACTCCGCTTGCTGGGTAGCTGCCAACTCGATGGCGGAGGAAGTCCCTGTGCGCATATTCATATTTTAGCCCGAATTTCCCAAGCTGTTGATGTGGTGTGTGGCTTCGGATTTGTGTTGTTGATCTCACTCCACGTATTAACAATTGTTCATCGTGCACACTGCATTTCCGGGTCTTGATGTATTTCCTGTCGTTCATCCAGTCCCGCGTCACGCTGGTCTTCGCAACCCAGGCGTTGCGCAACCTGAACCACATGCTCGCAGCCGCGCGGTGGGACCTACGCTGGGTGGCCGCAACCCCATCCACGTATCACCATCCGCGCGTTGTGCGGCGCGTCGAATACACGCTGATCGGCTCGTGCAACGACTGTTCAAATACGCCGACCCGGAACCTGGCGTCTTCGATGAGGACCATATCTCGGCGTATTTCTGGCACAACAGCACCTATCCGGAAACCGGTGAATACAAAGAGTTGGAAAAATCCTCCGCGGATTGGCGGCTGTGGACCTAAAATCATGTCGAAAGCCTGGTAGAGCATTCCCGGAATAGGTAAAACATTGCGTACACGACCAGCCACACAGCACTTCTGCATCCGGGACTGCCCGAGTGTCGGCAAATGGGGGTAGCGGATCACGGGCAATCGCTGCCGCTCACCACCCACTGTTCAACACCGCCATCCACCCCGAACACCTGGCCAACGCGCTCAAACAGCCCGCGGTAGTGGCGGCCGATATGCTCGACAGGCCTGCCGCATACAGCGAACTCCCCTACTTATTCACCGACCACACACACCCTGGAAGTCGCTGATGGCCGGCCGAATTTGCTTGTGCTCCTTGGTATAGGC
>NZ_JBOHHI010000069.1:0-9224 GCF_050700595.1 Mycobacterium sp. | reverse complement strand
GGTCAACCCCAAACGGTGCGGCCACCTCGACGGCAAGGCCGTCGTCTCGACGACCGACATGGTCAAGCGGCTGCGCGCAGCAGTTTCGGCGCGCCGCGACCCAAACTTCGTCATCTGCGCCCGCACCGACGCCGCAGGCATCGAAGGACTGCCCGCGGCAGTCGACCGGGCACGCGCCTACGCCGACGCTGGTGCCGACCTGATCTTCACCGAAGCGCTTGCCGACCTCGCGGAGTTCGAGCGGTTCCGCTCGGCGCTGGACATCCCGCTGCTGGCCAACATGACCGAGTTCGGCAAGTCGCCGCTGCTGAGCGTGCGGCAATTGTCCGACATCGGCTACAACGTCGTCATCTACCCGGTCACCACGCTGCGGCTGGCGATGTTCGCCGTCGAGGCAGGCCTACGCGAAATCAACTCGGCGGGAAAACAATCCGGCCTTCTGAACCAGATGCAGCACCGCAGTCGGCTCTACGAGCTACTGCGCTACGCCGACTACAACCAGTTCGACAACGACATCTTCAACTTCACCCTGAAAGGAGGTAGCCGATGAACGCGACCGCTGAGATCCACAAGGGTCTGGACGGTGTGGTCGTCGACACCACCGCCATCTCCAAGGTGGTCGCGGAGACCAACTCGCTGACCTACCGCGGCTACCCGGTCCAGGATCTGGCCGCCCACTGCAGTTTCGAACAGGTCGCCTACCTGCTGTGGCACGGCGAACTGCCCACCGACGCCGAACTCGCGCTGTTCTGCCAGCGCGAACGCGCCAGTCGCCGGCTGGACCGCTCGATGTTGTCCCTGTTGGCCAAGCTGCCCGAGAACTGTCATCCCATGGATGTGGTGCGCACCGCGATCAGCTATCTGGGCGCCGAGGATCCCAACGAGGACGACAGTGCCGAATCCGCAAATTACGCCAAATCGCTGCACATGTTCGCGGTGTTGCCCACGATCGTCGCCGCCGACATGCGCCGGCGTCGCGGATTGGCGCCGATTGCACCGCATAGCCAGCTGGGGTATGCCGAGAACTTCCTGCGGATGTGCTTCGGTGAGGTGCCCGACCCCTTAGAATCTCCGGTCGTCTCCGCGTTCGAACAGTCGATGATCCTCTACGCCGAGCACGGCTTCAACGCGTCCACGTTTGCAGCGCGGGTGGTGACGTCGACACAGTCGGATATCTACAGCGCGGTGACCGCGGCGATAGGTGCGCTCAAGGGTCGGCTGCATGGCGGCGCCAACGAGGCCGTCATGCACGACATGATCGAGATCGGCCAACCCGACAAGGCGTCGGAATGGTTGCACGGCAAGCTGTCTCGCAAAGAGAAGATCATGGGCTTCGGGCACCGCGTCTACAAGAACGGTGACTCCCGGGTGCCGACGATGAAAGAGGCGTTGACCCGGGTCGCGGAGGTACGCGACGGCCAGCGTTGGCTGGACATCTACCGGGTGCTGGAGACCGAGATGTTCGCCGCCACCGGGCTCAAACCCAACGTGGACTTCCCGACCGGGCCCGCCTACTACTTGATGGGATTCGACATCCCGTTCTTCACGCCCCTGTTCGTGATGAGTCGCATCACCGGTTGGACCGCCCATATCATCGAGCAGACCGGCTCCAACGCACTCATTCGCCCGCTCAGTGAGTACTCCGGCCGGCCGCAGCGGGCGCTGGGCTGACGATCCGCGAAAGTGCAACTAGCAACGCATTTCCCGAAGTAGCCCCGTCGGTAACCGCACTCTCGCGGTCGCGGTCCGCTATGTGTGAATTTCAACGTGTGGTTGATCGCCGGTGTAGGTGATGGCGCCGTGTTGGAACTGCGACTGCCAGCCGCCCGGAACGGATTTTTCGTCAGTGGTGGGGTAGCCCAACGGGCCACCGGCGCCGCCATACTCGTCCTCCCAGGTGCCGCGGATGGCATCGCGCACAATGTGAGCACCGGTCTGCGGTGACCAGTAGATCGCACCGTTCTCGAAGATCGTCCGCCGGCCGCCGTTGGGGACCGGTTGTTCGGTGCCGATCGGCAACCCGAGCGGGCCGTTAACCCCGTCGACGGACTGGTATTTCGCCAGGATCTCACCTTGCAGTAGCACCATCCCCGCAGCAGTGGCAATTCTGGCGGTGGTTACCGGGCCGGCGTTTTCGATGGTGCCTCCGGCGCCGGAGCACGCCGTTGCGAGGGTGGCGGCAGTGGCCACGGCGGCGACGAAACCACGGCTGTCACGGCTGAAATGCACTGTGTTGTCTCCTTTTCAATGTCGACTGGTAGCCCGCAATGCGCGGTACGCGGCCCTGCCGACAATCTCGGCAAGGCCGTCGGGTGTCCACTTCTGCTGGGCATCGAGCATCGTGCGCGCGGCCGTTTCGCAGATCGCGAGGAACACTTCGGTGAGTACCGGCAGGACGCGATCGATGTCGTCGACGCGCCATCGGTCCAGCAGTGGGCGCATCACCGTGGCGACCCGGTCGGCGATCTGTGCCCGGCCGCGCGCGATGGCGCCGCTCAAAACGGGATCCGGGTCGGCTGCGACCATGATTTGCCAGGACGCGGGACGCTCGCAAACGGCGGCCAGCAGTGCACGAAAACCGTCGACGAACATCTGCTCGATCGAACCGGTCCGCCGCGGTGGGAGCATGGTGAGCATGTTGGTAAGCGCCCACTGGTTCTCGCGGTCCAACAGGGCGGCAAGCAGTTCGCCGCGTCCGGGGTAGCAGGCGTAGACGACCGGCCGGGTGACCTCCATCCGCTCCGCGACAGCGGCCATCGTCACGTTCGCCACACCCTCTTCGGCGGCGATCTCCAGCGCGGTGTCGAGCACCTGTGGCCGACGACGTTCGGGTCCCAGATGCTCGGCCCGGGTGCGATTCGCAGTCTTCGGCAGCGTCATCGGGTCTGGTCACCCCACTGTGCCGAGAATTCGTTCGGACTCGACGATGCCCTCGTCGCTGGGCGGCCGGCCCTGGCCGAACACCCGGATCCGTTGCTTCTCGCGGAAGTCGCGGTGGGCCTGCGCGGGGTTGGGATAGCCGTAGCGCGCTTGGGCTTCGCGAGGCGTCGTGGTGACCGGATTGGCCGGCGGGACTGACCGCAGGACCCGTGCGCCGATCCGCAGCGTGGTGGGGGAGAGCAGTCGAAGCAGCATCAGCTGCAACCGCGTGCTCATGCTGATCGCGGTGAACCCGGCACGCAGCGGTGGAACCACCAGCGCGTCCAGCACCCGGGAGGTCGGCAGTGCGGCCATCGTCCGCATCCACCGCGGCATCGTCGCCAGCGTGCCCCGTCGCAGGAAGCCGGTGATGATCTGGGTGAACGGTCGCAGCGGCAGCGGCATCGGCGGCGGCATCACCTCGGCCCGCAGCAGATGCTGCATCGCCTGCTTGGCGATGTCGGAACCGATCAATTGGGGACGCATCTCCTCGAAGTACTGTCGAATGCCCTCGCGGGTGCGCGGGACGTCGGCGGGATCGCAGGTCTGCAGCTCGGCGGCGCGGGCACATTCGGCCCAGTACTGCGCCTCCTCCGTGGCCGGGAGCCGGCCGGGGCCGTACTTTTCGTAGGCGACCAGGATGGAGTGCCAGGCGGTCAGGTGGATCCACAGCTGGGAAGCCGGATCGTTGGCGTCGTAGGTACCGCCGGTGACCGGGTCGGTGCCGATGGCCTTGGAGTGGACCTTGACCAGCACGTCGGCGGCCTCGGTGGTCGATCGGCTGTCGCCGAAGGCCACCATGGCGAAGTAGCGCAGCGTCCGGTCGTAGCGGGTGCGCGGCCGGTCATAGATCTGGTGGGTTTTGTCGACCGAGGCAACCAGCGCCGGGTCTAGTTCCTCGATGACGACCGAGCGTTGGAACCCGATCGACAGCGCCGTCGGGTAGCTCCACACCTTCCATGTCACCGAGTCGGGGCCGAAGAATCCGTAGTCCTCGGCGGGTTCGGCCTCCGGTAACGACAGCCATTCGCGGATCGCGCTCACAAGCATCCCTCCAGCTTCCTACACTGCGTAGGATTCTGTACGCCGCGGATGCGTTCGTCAAGTTGGCGTCAGTTCAGTGCGAACAAGCTTCCGGATGCGACTGGCAGTAGGGCGTCGTTCCGGGGAAGCGGTAGCGATGCGCAGCGACCCACCGGTAGATGGCTTCTTCGACGAACCGGATGCCGGGGATGCGGTAGAACATCAACGGAAACCTGGTGCCGATCGCCGTCGACACCGCCGCGTTCATGGCCTCCGCGCCGGAGTACACCGCTCCCGACGAGTCCAACCACCGGCCAGAATCGAGCAGGTGCGATGGCGGAATACCGAGTCGTTCAACGACTCCCGGGCCTTGCAGCGGTTCGGTCCGCAGCTTGCCCGTTCGATTGAGCCTCAGTATGAGTTGTACCGACCGCGTGCACATTCCGCAGGTGCCATCGAAGAACAGGATTCCTGACATTGTTCGCCTCCTGCACGCTGCGGGCGATCATACCCGGAACCCACCCGTGCATCTAGAACACGTTCTAATCTGTCCGCCATGGGATTTCTCGAACAGGACACCCCGGAGATCGACTTCGAGGAGTGGAGCAAGGGCACTCGCGCTGAGAAGATCATCCCGATGGCCCGGCACTGGGCCGAGGTCGGCTTCGGAACGCCGGTGCTACTGCACCTGTTCTACGTCGTCAAGATCGGCCTCTACATCCTGGCGGCATGGCTGATCGCGCTGACCACCACGGGGATCGACGGCTTCACCAATGTGGCGCACTGGTACGCCGAGCCGATCGTGTTCGAGAAGGTGGTGCTCTACACGATGCTCTTCGAGGTGGTCGGCCTGGGCTGCGGGTTCGGGCCGCTGAACAACCGGTTCTTCCCGCCCATGGGCTCGATCCTGTACTGGCTGCGGCCGGGCACCATCCGCCTGCCGCCGTGGCCGGATCGAATACCGCTGACTAAAGGTGACGGGCGCACTCCGGTCGACGCACTGCTCTACGGCGCGCTGCTGGTGCTGCTTGTCATCGCGCTCTTCTCCGACGGCGCCGGGCCGGTCCCGGCGCTGCAGACGACAGTCGGGGTGCTGCCGGCCTGGCAGATCTGGGCGGTGCTCGGCGTGCTGGCGCTGCTGAGTCTGCGTGACAAGGTCATCTTCCTGGCCGCCCGCGGCGAGGTGTACGCCTCGTTCACTGTCGCCTTCCTGTTCACCGGCTACGGCGTGGACATGATCCTGGGCGCAAAACTGGTCTGCATTGTCATCTGGCTGGGCGCGGCGACGTCCAAACTCAACAAGCACTTCCCGTTCGTCATCTCGACGATGATGAGCAACAACCCGGTGTTTCGCCCGCGGTTCATCAAACGGAAATTCTTCGAACATTTCCCCGACGACCTGCGTCCTGGCCGGCTGTCGCGCTCGCTCGCGCATTTCAGCACGGCGATCGAAGGTCTGGTGCCGCTGGTGCTGTTCTTCAGCCACGGCGGCTGGCCCACCGCGATCGCCGCGTTCATCATGCTGTGCTTCCACTTCGGCATCCTGTCGGCGATTCCGATGGGGGTGCCGCTGGAGTGGAACGTCTTCATGATGTTCAGCGTGCTGGCGCTGTTCGTCGGCCACGCCTCAGTCGGGCTGGGCGACCTCACCACACCGCTGCCGATACTGCTGTTCGCTGTCGTGGCCGGGACCGTCGTGCTCGGAAACCTGTTCCCGCGCAAGGTGTCCTTCCTGCCGGGCATGCGCTACTACGCGGGCAATTGGGACACCACGCTGTGGTGCATCAAACCGTCCGCAGACCACAAGATCGCCCAGGGCGTCGTGGCGATCGCCAGCATGCCCGCCGCCCAGCTGGAAAAGTTCTACGGCAGCAAGGAAGCCGCACTGATCCCGATGTACATGGGATACGCGTTCCGCGCTTTCAACACCCACGGCCGGGCGCTGTTCACCCTGGCGCATCGCGCGATGGCCGGTGAGAACGAGGACGACTACGTCCTCACCGACGGCGAGCGAATCTGCAGCACCGCCATCGGGTGGAATTTCGGCGACGGGCACTTCAGCAACGAGCAACTGGTCACGGCCCTGCAAAAGCGCTGCCGGTTCGAACCGGGCGAGGTACGCATCGTGATGCTCGATGCCCAGCCCATCCATCGCCAGACCCAGCAGTACCGGTTAGTCGATGCTGCGACCGGCGAGTTCGAGCGCGGCTACGTGCACGTCGCGGACATGGTCACCCGCCAGCCGTGGGACGACACGGTGCCGGTACACGCGCTCGACAGCCCGCCGAGCGTCACGCCAGCGTGACAGCGCGCGTCGAGCGTCACGCCAGCGTGGCTGGGTACCGGCCCTAGCCTGCGGCCCGCACCTCCCGGGCCGCTGCCACCATGTGCTGCAACGACGCGGTCACCTCGTCCGGGTTGCGGGTCTTGAGACCACAATCGGGGTTGACCCACAGGCGCTGCGCCGGAACGGCTTTCAGCGCGGCGTGCAACGACTTCGCGATCTCGTCAGTGCTCGGTACGCGCGGTGAGTGAATATCGTAGACACCGGGTCCCACGCTGTTGGCGAACCCGACCGCGTTGAGGTCGTCGAGCACCTCCATGTGCGAGCGGGCCGCCTCGATCGAGGTGACGTCGGCGTCCAGGTCGGCGATCGCGCCGATCACGTCGCCGAATTCCGAGTAGCACAGGTGGGTGTGGATCTGCGTCGAGTCGGCGACGCCGGACGTCGCCAATCGGAACGCGCCGACCGCCCAGGCCAGGTAGTCGTCCTGGTCGGCGCGGCGCAGCGGCAGCAGTTCGCGCAGCGCCGGCTCGTCGACCTGGATCACCGCGATGCCCGCCGACTGCAGGTCCACGGTTTCGTCGCGGATGGCCAGCGCAACCTGGTTTGCGGTGTCGGCCAGGGGCTGGTCGTCGCGGACGAACGACCACGCCAGAATGGTGACCGGGCCGGTCAACATGCCCTTGACCGGCTTGCCGGTCAGCGACTGCGCGTAGGTGATCCACTCGACCGTCATCGGATGCGGGCGTGCGACGTCGCCGTAGAGGATCGGCGGACGCACACACCGGCTGCCGTAGGACTGCACCCAGCCGTTCTGGGTGGCGAAGAAGCCCTCGAGTTGCTCGGCGAAGTACTGCACCATGTCGTTGCGCTCCGGCTCGCCGTGCACCAGCACGTCGAGGCCGAGTTGCTCCTGCAGCTTGATGACGTCGGCGATCTCGGCCTTCATCCGGCGCTGGTAGGTTTCCTGGTCGATCTCGCCGGAGCGCAGCGCCGCGCGCGCCTTGCGGATCGCCGAGGTCTGCGGGTAGGAGCCGATCGTGGTGGTCGGCAGCGGCGGCAGGTGCAGCCGCGCGTTCTGCGCCTCGCGGCGATCGGCGGCCGCCCCGCGCATCGTGCCGGATCCGATGATCGAGTCGATGCGGGCGCGTACCTGGTTGTTGCGCAGGCGGGGATCCGAGCGGCGAGACTCCACCGCGGCGTTGGACGCCGCGATCTCGTCGGCGACCGCGTCACGGCCGTCGCGCAGTGCCCGCGCCAGGACAGCGACTTCGTGCACTTTCTCGGCGCCGAAGGCCAGCCAGCTGCGCAGGTTGTCGTCCTTGAGGTCCGTCTCTAAGGCCAGCGAGTAGGGGACATGCAGCGTCGAGCATGACGTAGACACGGCAACTGCCTCCGCTGACCCCAGTAGCGTGGCCAGCCGGCTCAGCGCCGACTCCAGATCGGTGCGCCAGACGTTACGCCCGTTGACGATCCCGGCCACCAGCGTCTTGCCGGCCAGCTCGGGAACCGATGCCACCGCCGTATCCGCGCCGCGGGCCAGGTCGATGCCTATCGCCTCCACGGGGGTGCGGGCCAGCGCGGGCAGTGCAGCGCCCGGGTCGCCGAAATAGGTGGCGACATGGATGGCCGGCCGGTTGGGCACCGAGCCCAGCGCGGTGTAGACCTTTTCCGCCAACTGCGGTGCCTCGGCGGAGATGTCGGTCACCAGTACCGGCTCGTCGAGCTGCACCCACTGCGCGCCGGCCTCGGCGAGCAGCGTCAGCAGTTCGGAGTAGACCGGAACCAACTCGTCGAGCCGCTCGATCGGTGCGCCCGCGCCGTCGACCGCCTTGCTCAGTAGCAGGAAGGTGATCGGGCCGATGACCACCGGACGCGCCGGAATATCTTGCTGCAGCGCTTCTTTCAGCTCGGAGAGCACTTTGTCGGGGTTGAGTGTGAATCGGGTGCCGGACGAGATCTCCGGAACCAGGTAGTGGTAATTGGTATCGAACCACTTGGTCATCTCCAGTGGCGCGATGTCATCGGTGCCACGGGCGGCCGCGAAGTAGCGGTCCAGCTCGTCGGCCACACCCTGGACGCGGGCCGGCAACGCGCCGAGCAGCACCGTGGTGTCGAGCATCTGGTCGTAGTAGGAAAACGTGTTCACCGGTACCGAGTCCAGGCCCGCCGCCGCCAGATCCGACCAGGTTTCTCGGCGCAGGCTGGCGGCGACCGACTCCAGCTCGGAGCGGCTGGTCCGCCCTGCCCAGTAACCCTCTGTCGCGCGTTTGAGTTCGCGGCGCGGGCCGATGCGGGGGGAGCCGGTGACGGTGGCGGTAAACGGTTGAGCAGTCACGAGTTCGTCCTTCACTCGACGGGGTGCTCACCGCCGACGGACGTGCAGCCGGTACGGCCGGATGTCCATTCCACGAGGCGATGAGCGGCCGGACGCGGCGCGTCCGGCACAGCCGGCAGGTCTTCGGACTCGCAGGCGCGCACCGGCGTGGTGCTCCTAGTGGCCGTCGCTTCCCAGTCGCTGACCAGTGCTGATGACGGCGGTCGTTCCTGCATACCGCTGCGGGACAGTCCCGGATTCTCACCGGGTTCCCTCTTGCGACGCATGATCAACATGCCCCGCTCGATGCCGACACATCGGCAGACCAGCTGCGTATGCCAGATTACCGTTACTGACGAAGTTGGCCATTGTTGGCCATTGCCGGGGTAACGGTTGCCCGGCCCGGTAGCCGCGTTCTTGTCCGGCCGGGCGGGTGAGATTCGGTTCCTGGCATCCCTGGTCGGTGGCGGCTATCGGTCACCCGCTGGTTGTCGGACACGGCCTGGTCGGTAGCTCTCCCGGGGCGATCCTCCGGTCGCGTGCGGGTCACACCGTTCCGTCGCCGTGCCTTGTGGCCTTGGGCGCGACGCCCGATCACGGTGGCTGCTGCCTGGTGTCGGGTGACGTTTTCATACGGCTTGCGCCAGTGCTGCTCCCCCCAGGCGCTGGTATAGGCGGGGT
>NZ_JBOHHI010000068.1:0-72183 GCF_050700595.1 Mycobacterium sp. | reverse complement strand
CGATGGTGGCGCGGGCTTCGGGCGTCAGGTATCCGGTGATCGAGCTCATCCCGTCGATGTCTTGTCTGCCGATGGTGATGCCGCGCCGCCGTGCCCGGTCGACATCGGTGAAATCGCCGTCGGGGTTCAGGCAGTCAGTGAGTCTGTCGCCCAGCTTGGCCAACTCATCGGGGCGATGCTCGCTGCCCAGCCGGGCCAGCTGAGCTTCGGCCTTGGCGCGGGTCTCCACGTCGACGAAGTTCGGCAGCCGGTGATAAAACCCGCGGATCACCGCCACATGGCCGGCCCCGATGCGCCCGGCGCGCTGCGCGGCGGCGGTGGCCTCCAACCGGGGCGGCAGCGGTTCGCCGGTGATCGCCGTGCGCGGCCCCAGATCGGCGGCCTCGCCGATGCGCCGGGCTGCTTCGGCGCGGGTGATGCGTAGCCGGTCGGCCAGCGCTGAGCGGAGTTTGCCGCCCAACTCGCTGGCGTCGGCTTGCTCGCCGATCTGGTTGATCAGTGGGTGTTCGACGGCCGGCAGGCAGCGGCGCAGCCTTTCCGAGCGTTGCAGCATGGCCAGCCGCTCCGGAGTGGTCAGCACATCGAAGGACAACGCCAGGGCACGGTCGAGGTCAGCGTCGAGCGCGTCAAACGCCTCGACGATCTCCTCCCTGTTACTCGAATGCATGTTCGAATAATATCGGCACCTACCGACATTGAGCACTGGTAGAGACCGGATTGTGGAGAAAAGTCCAACTGGGGATAACTGTTGGAGCCAAAGTGACACATGTGATGTCACGCTGCCGGCTTTGTGTCAATATTGACAAAACTTCGGGACGCGGGTGAAACTGCGCCCATGGTCTCGCTTCTCATCCATGCAGTTCTCGGGTTAGCGGTCATCGGCTGGATCGTGGCGTCGAACCCGACGGTTTTCGCCCGCCCGGCCGGTGGACCGATGTTCTCACCGCTGGAAGTCGTGTACTACGTCGTCGGTATCGCGTCAGTCGCGCTGGGCTGGTACTTCAATATCCGCTTCGTGCAGCAGTACGCGCTCGGGTCGACGAACCCGATCTGGGGCAATGGCAGCTGGGCCGACTACATCCGGCTGATGTTCACCAACCCCGCCGCCAGCTCGGCCAGCCAGGACTACACGATCGCGAATGTGATTCTGCTGCCGCTGTTTACCATCATCGACGGCTATCGCCGTGGACTGCGGCGTCCCTGGCTGTACTTTGTGTCCAGCCTGTTCACCAGCTTCGCCTTCGCGTTCGCGTTCTACTTCGCCACCATTGAGCGACAGCACCGGCATGAGCAAGCCCGCGAGACAGTGCGCGCCTAAGCGGATTCACCAACGCTCTTCTCATAATCGAACGGTTGCCGGACTGCTGGTCATTGCAACGCGCCTTGCTCTATTACCGCAGCAGGCGGACTCGAATAGGTAGGTCGAGCTCGGACCACGCGCGGTCGGCGGTCAGTACCTCGGGGGGCGTGCTGCGCACCGTCAAGGCGAGGCAGCAGCGGTCACCCAAAGACAACCCACGTCCGCCGGCCAGGGATCTCATTGCCCCGGCCAGTTCGGCGTCGGCTTCGGTCAACGGCTCGATCGTGACACCGGTTGCGGCGAGCAATTCACGCACCCGGCTGACGTCGAGGTCGGCGTCAACCAACTTGCCAATGACTTCGGCAAGGTTCGCTGCGCCCAGCGAGGCAGAATTTAGTTCGGTTGCGACCAGGTCGGCGCCGGGTTCGTCGTGAACAAGAGCCAGCACCGCCGATGCATCTAGGACCGTCACTCGACCTCAGCGGCCAGACGCCGGTCCGCAAGCAACTCCTCGACGAGCGAGCGGTCCTTAGGAAGTTCGGCTCCCAGGGCCCGTAGCTCAGCCACGGCGTCCTGCTGCCGTTCGAGCACCAGCCGCCGACCAGTCACGTGCAGGTGCAAGCGATCACCGGAAGTCAGGCCCAACGCGGTCCGGACGTTTGCCGGGATCACCAGTCGACCTTGCTGGCCTAACACCAATGTGGCATCCATGGGCTAATAATGCCACATATTATGTCTACGTGCCACAGCGTGCGCGCGGGCTCGCGGCAGGCCTAAGCCTCCAGCAGTTCGGTGCCGACGAACGGTGCCAGCGCCGCGGGGACCCGCACACTGCCGTCGGGTCGCTGGTGGTTCTCCAGGATGGCCACCAGCCAGCGGGTGGTGGCCAGCGTGCCGTTGAGCGTGGCGGCGATCTGCGGCTTACCGCTGTCGTCCCGGTAACGCGTGGCGAGCCGGCGCGCCTGGAATGTGGTGCAGTTCGACGTCGAGGTGAGCTCGCGGTAGGCGCCCTGGGTCGGCAGCCAGGCCTCGCAGTCGAACTTGCGGGCCGCCGAGGAACCCAGATCGCCTGCAGCCACGTCGATCACCCGATAGGGCACCTCGATGCGGGCCAGCATCTCCCGCTGCCAGCTCAGCAGCCGGTCGTGCTCGGCCTCGGCGTCGGCAGGGGTGCAGTAGACGAACGCCTCCACCTTGTCGAACTGGTGCACCCGGATGATGCCGCGGGTGTCCTTGCCATAGCTGCCCGCCTCCCGGCGAAAACACGACGACCAGCCGGCATACCGCAGTGGCCCGTTGGACAGGTCGAGGATCTCGTCGGCGTGATAGCCGGCCAGCGGCACCTCCGAGGTACCCACCAGGTACAAATCGTCGGCCTCGATTCGGTACACCTCCTCGGAGTGCGCGCCCAGAAACCCGGTGCCCGACATGACTTCCGGACGCACCAGCACGGGCGGAATCACCACGGTGAAGCCGTTGTCGACGGCCAGTTGCACCGCCAGCTGCAGCAGGCCCAACTGCAGCAGCGCGCCCCGCCCGGTCAGAAAGTAGAACCGCGACCCCGACACCTTGGCGCCGCGTTCCATGTCGATCAGGCCGAGCGATTCGCCGAGTTCCAAATGATCCCTCGGGTTTTCGATCACGGTCGGCTCGCCGACAACGTCGAGGACCGTGTAGTCGTGCTCTCCGCCGGCGGGTACCGGATCGAGGATGACGTTGGGGATCGCCATGTGCGCCGTGGTGAACGCCGCCTCGGCTTCGGCCTGCTCGGCCTCGGCCGCCTTGACCTGCTCGGCCAACTCCTTGGCCCGCTGCAGCAGCGCCGGCCGCCCGTCGGCCGACGCGGCGCCGACCTCCTTGCTGGCCGCTTTCTGCTCGGCTCGCAGCGAATCCGCGGCTGAGATCGCCGCCCGCCGGGTCGTGTCGGCCGCCAGCAACACGTCCACCAGGGCCGGGTCCTCCCCGCGGCTGATCTGGGACCGGCGGACGACGTCGGGGTGTTCGCGCAGCAGCTTCAGGTCGATCACGGGCAAAACCTTACTTTTGACCACAATTTCCCAGCCGCCCGCCACCAGGTGACATTTCGATCGGTTCTCCCGCGCCCCGGTGAGCCTGTCAGAATGGAGCGGATGCCAAAAGCACGTGTCCGGGCCGATTGGCCCCCCATCAACCCACCGCTACCGTCGCGGTTCGGGTGGCTGCGTACATTTCATGTCTCGGCGACCCGACGTGCACTGCTGCTGACCGCGCTGGGTGGTCTACTGATCGCCGGACTGATCACCGCCCTGCCGATCGACGGCGAAGGGCCCGGCCGGCTGGCCGGCTACAACGCCCCGGTGCCCAGCACCGGCGCCAAGGGCAACGATGCGTTCAACCACGCCGCCCGCGGCGACTGCCTGATGTGGCCGGAACGGTTGCCGGAAGCCGCGACCATCGTCGACTGCAACGACGAGCACCGGTTCGAGGTCGCCGAGTCGGTGGACATGCGCACCTTCCCCGGTTCGGAATATGGGCCCGACGCCGCCCCGCCGTCGGCCGCCCGCATCGAACAGATCAGCCAGGAACAATGCGACTCGGCGGTGCGCCGCTACCTCGGTACCCACTTCGATCCCAACAGCAAGTTCACCATCAGCATGCTGTGGTCCGGCGACAGGGCGTGGCGGCAGGCCGGCGAACGCCGGATGCTGTGCGGCCTGCAGCTGCCCGGGACGGGTAGCCACCAGCAGGCTTTCAAGGGCAAGGTTGCCGACCTCGACCAATCGCGGGTGTGGCCGGACGGCACCTGTCTGGGAATCGACCCGTCGACCAACCAACCCAACGACATTCCGGTTGACTGCGCGGCACCGCATGCCATGCAGGTCACCGGCACGGTCAATCTGGCCGCGAAGTTTCCCGATGCGCTGCCTCCGGAGCCCGACCAGGACACGTTCGTCAAGGACTCCTGCACGCGCCTGACTGACGCCTACCTCGCGCCGGTCCAGCTGCGCAGCACCACGCTGACGCTGATCTACAGCACCCTGTCATTGCCGAGTTGGTCGGCCGGCAGCCGCGAGGTGGCCTGCAGCATCGGCGCCACACTGGGCAACGGCGGCTGGGCGACCCTGCTGAACAGCGCCAAGGGCCCGCTGCTGATCAACGGCCAGCCGCCGATCCCGCCGCCGAATATCCCGCAGGAGCGGCTCAATCTGCCGCCGATCCAGATGCCACCGGCCAACCCGGGCGGGCCGGCCTCGTCGGGCGCGGGGCCGACCAGCCAACGACAGGGCAACGAGCACTTGCCAGGGCAGCCGGCCCCCGCAGCACCGGCACCGCCCCCCGCAGCACCGGCACCGGCTCCCGAGGCGCCGCCGCCGCCACCACCACCGGCTCCGGAAGCCCCGCCGCCACCGCCACCACCACCGCCGCCACCGCCGGAGCCCCCACCCCCACCGCCTCCCGCACCCGCGCCGGGGGCCTAGCGGGGTGGCGGTGCGGATGGATCCGCAACGGTTCGACGAGCTGGTCTCCGACGCGCTCGACCTGATCCCGCCGCAGCTGGCCGCCGTGATGGACAACGTCGTCGTGCTGGTCGCCGACCGCCATCCGGACGACGCCGAGTTGCTCGGCCTGTATGAGGGGGTGGCGTTGACCGAGCGGGACTCCAACTACGCCGGATCGTTGCCGGACGCCATCACGATCTACCGTGACGCGCTGCTCGATATCTGCGACACCGACGACGAAGTCGTCAACGAGGTGGCGATCACGGTGATCCACGAGATCGCCCATCATTTCGGTATCGACGACCACCGCCTGCACGAATTGGGTTGGGGTTAGATTCATCGGCGGCGACCCGCTGCACCCGGCTCCGCCGAGTTTGCGATCGCCGCATAGCGTGTCAGCTCGGATTTATCGGCGCGCGGTGCTAAGAACGGCGCATGAGCACAGGCTGTCGTGACTGCCGGGCGGGCTTGGAGCACTGCCACGGCACGATCATTCGCCACCCGCTGCGCCGGTCGGAGTGCACCGAGGATGGCTGCACCAGCCCGGAGCTGCTGCCCCACGACTTCGTCGTCGACTGCGCCGCCGTCGGCTGTGGGTGTGCCGAACCGGCCGCCCTGGCGGTCTGATTGCCCGGCTTCTCCTCATCGCGCTCCGCGCTCTGCATCGTCGCCCGGCTCAGCCCATCGGATCGGTGCCGGATTCCACCGCGTCAGTCACTGGCGTCGCACCCGGTTCGGGACGGAACGGCGGGGTCAATGCGCCCCACTGCACACAGCTCCAGCGCCCGTCGGTGATCGGCGCCAGGACCACCGACTCGGCGTTGCCCAGATGGTGGTCCACCACGAAGCTGCCATCAACTCCGGCCAGCACGGCCGCGATCAGCCGGATCGCCGCGCCGTGACTGACGACGATGATGTCGCTGGTCCAGTCGTCATTGTCGAGGTAACGCATCCGCAGTTCGGTCAGCACCGGCACGCAGCGGTCCAGCACCTGGTTGGCGCTCTCCCCGCCCGGCAGCGCCAGCTCCCACTCACCCTGGTGCCAGCGCTGGTAGATCGCGTTGAATTCGGCGACCGCATCGTCGTCGTTGCGGTTTTCCAGCTCCCCGACCTGCACTTCGTGGATGCCGGTGACCTCTCGGGCGGACAACGCGGCCTCGGCGCCGATCGCGGCGCTGATCTCCAAGGCGGTTTGCGCCGCGCGGACGGCGACCGAGTGCAGCAGCAGCCCGGGCTGCCGGGACCCGTTCCGCGCGAACGCCCGGGCCTGATCGCGGCCTAACGCTGTGAGTTCCGTCCCCGGCGGGCGGGTGTCCAACCGACGATCGACATTGCCGTAGGACTGGCCGTGCCGCAGTAACACCAACCGGCCGCTCATCGGCCCGGGTCCCTTCCGGCGGCCGGGCCTTCTCGCAGCTGAGCCAGCCATTTCGCCGCCTCGTCGAGCCGGGGTGGCGCCGCACCCGCGGCCTTTCCGGTCGGCCAGGAACCCAGATAGCGCACATCTGCACAACGACGGCGCAGCGCCTTGAGTGCCTCGGCAACGGCATCGTCGTCGATGTGGCCGACGCAATCCAGGAAGAACACGTAGGTGCCTAACTCCGTTCGGGTGGGCCGGGATTCGATCCGGGTGAGGTCGATGTCGCGGACAGCGAATTCGGCCAGCGCCGACACCAGCGCGCCCGGCGCGTTGTCGATCCGCAACACCACCGACGTGCGATCGGCCCCGGTCCGGGGCGGCGGCGAGCCGGGCGGGCCGATCAGCACAAAGCGGGTGCAGGCGTTGGGTTCGTCGACGATGCCCTCAGCCAGCGCGGCCAACCCGCGGTGGATCCCGGCCAGCGGCGAACTCACCGCGGCGTCGACATGTCCGTCGGCAACTTGCTGTGCGGCGTCGGCGTTGGAGTTGGCCGGACGCAGTTCGACGGCGGGCAGGTGGGCAGCCAGCCAGTGCCGCACCTGGGCAGCCGCGACCGGGAAGGCGGCCAACGTATGCACATCCGCCAGAGTGCGGCCGGGTTTCGCGACGATGCTGAACGCCACATCCAGCGTCAACTCCGCGAACACCTGCAGCAGCGAGCCGATCGCCAGGCTGTCCAGCGTCGGCGCCACCGACCCGTCGATGGAGTTCTCGATCGGCACGCACGCGTAGTCGGCCTCGCCGCCCCGCACGGCGTCGAGAGCAGCCGGCGTGGTGTCGACCGGTTGCGGCCCTCCCGCCGTCGCGTCGTGCCCCGGAACCATGCTGCTATCGACCATCCGCCGCAGCGCCGCTTCGGTGAAGGTCCCTTCCGGACCGAGATATGCGATGCGAGCCACGTATAAAACCCTAACGGGGAAGAGTCTTGCGCCGCCCAGACCAGCCTAGTTAAGTTAGGCTTACCTCACTAAAGGGACGGTGGCCGATGACACTTGCCAATTGCCCAACGCCCACGACGGCGGAGCGGATCCGCAGCACCTGCGTGCGGGCCGGCGGCGCACTGCTCGCGCTCGACGACGCCGAACCGGTCACCACTGGACTGCACCACCTGCTGAGCGACGGGTCGTTCGCGGTCGCGGTGGCGGTCGACGGCGCGGCCCCCGGGGCGCGGGTCGCCGGTGCGCAGGCCGTGCTGGAGCTGGCCGACTACGCGCCGCTGCCGCTGCGTGAACCGGTGCGCTCGCTGGTATGGATCCGCGGCCGGCTGTACGCGGTGCCGTTGTCAGACGTGTGCGGGCAGCTCGACCGGATCGCCGACGAAGATGCCAACCCGGCGCTGCTGCAAGTCCAGACCGCGATATCCGCGCCGCCCGCGGCGGACGACACCGCCTACACGCTGCTGCGACTGCAGGTCGACTCGGTGGTGGTTACCGACGCCACCGGCGCCGAAGCCGTGGAAGTGGCGGCGCTGCTGGCCGCCCGACCCGATCCGTTGTGCGCGATCGAGTCCTGCTGGATCCGCCACCTGGACACCTCCCACCGCGACGTTGTCGCACGGCTGGCATCCAGGCTGCCCGCGCGCCTGCGGCGCGGCGACGTCCGCCCGCTCGGGGTTGACCGCTATGGCGTGCGGCTCCGCGTGGAAAGCGACGACGGCGACCGCGACGTCCGGCTGCCGTTCCGCGCTCCGGTCGACGACGTGGTCGGCCTGAACCGGGCCATCCGGATACTGATGGGCTGCCCGTTCGTTAACGGCCTGGCCGTCCGACGGTACTGACCGCCCACCGCAGTCCGGTTACCGTGTCGGGGTGACTGCCCCCGAAGAAATGTCGGTGCAGCGACGCGGGCTGCGCATCGAGCTCGTCGTCGTGTTGGGCGTCACGTTCGGTTTCAGTACGGCCACCGCGATCCTGCAGCTCATCGACGGGGTGCTGCGCAACCTGAGCATGCAGCGAATCCCGCTCAACCCGCGACGGTCCTACTTCGACCTGATCGATCTGGGACTCAACGTAGCCCTGGCCGCGCAGCTGATCGCCTGGGGCGGGCTCGGCGTATACCTGCTGTGGCGCAGCGGCTTTAGCCCCGCCCGGATCGGCTTGGGACGGTTGCGCTGGCGCGCCGATCTGCTGGGCGGCGTCGGCCTGGCCGCCCTCGTCGGGCTGCCCGGGCTGGCGCTCTACGTGGCGGCACGGGCGCTGGGCCTCAACGCCTCGGTGATTCCGTCCAGTTTGAGCGACACCTGGTGGCGGATCCCGATGCTGGTGGCGGCCGCCTTCGCCAACGGTTGGGCCGAAGAGGTCATCGTCGTGGGTTATCTGCTCACCCGCCTGGAGCAGCTCAACATGCGCGCCGGCGCGGCGCTGGTGTGGTCGAGCCTGCTGCGCGGTGCCTACCACCTGTTTCAAGGGTTCGGCGCCGGGCTGGGCAATGCCGTGATGGGGCTGGTGTTCGGCTGGGTCTGGCAGCGCACCGGGCGGCTGTGGCCGCTGGTGATCGCGCACGGGCTCATCGACACCGTTGCCTTCGTCGGGTATGCCCTGCTGGCCGGCCACCTCGGGTGGCTGACCAGATGACCGCTACCCCGCCACGCCCGAAGCGGCCGCCGCGCAGACGCGCCTGGGGACAACTGATCTCGCTGAGCCTGCTGATCGTCGCGCTCTTGATCAGCGCCGGAATCCTGGGCGGCGCACTGTGGATGGACACCACGCTGCACCGCGAGCCGGTGCTGGCCGACTACCCCGGCCGGCCGGCGCCCGGGCGCGGAACCAACTGGCTGCTGGTCGGATCCGACAGCCGCCAAGGCCTCACCGCCGAGCAGCAGCAGGCACTGACCACCGGAGGCGACACCGGCAACGGGCGCACCGACACCATCCTGCTGATACACGTGCCGGCGTTCGGCTCGCACAACCCGACGACGATGGTGTCGGTACCGCGCGACTCCTATGTGCCGATCCCCGGTTATGGGCGCGACAAGGTCAACGCCGCCTTCGCGTTCGGCGGCGCACCGTTGCTGGCGCAGGCGATCGAACAGGCCACCGGGCTCCGGCTCAACCATTACGCCGAGATCGGTTTCAGCGGGTTCGCTGTCCTGGTCGACGCGCTCGGCGGAGTCACCGCCTGCCCGACCGCGCCGATCAGTGATCCACTGGCCGGCATTGACCTGCCGGCCGGCTGCCAGCGGCTGGACGGTCGCGGAGCGCTCGGCTACGTCCGGACCCGCGCCACTCCGCGCGCCGATTTGGACCGCATGGTCAACCAGCGGCAGTTCATGTCGGCGCTGCTGCATCGTGTCGGCAGCCCCGCGGTGTGGCTCAATCCGTGGCGCTGGTATTCGGTGCCGCACGCAGCGGCCGACGCCCTGACCGTCGACGCGGGCGACCATGCCTGGGATCTGGCCCAAGTGGGCTGGTCGCTGCATGGTTCTACCGCCACGGTGACGGTACCGATCGGCCAGTTCACCGGCAGCGACTCGGGCTCGGTGGTGGTATGGGATCACGACGCTGCCGCCCAGTTGTTCGATGCGCTGGCCGCCGATGCGCCGGTGCCGTCGACAATCCTCAATGAACAGCCGTGAGGTCGGCACTGTTTTGGTTATCCGAATTCGTCCGGCCAATAAATGTGTTTATTGAACATAGCCTTGCTTTACTTAGGAAAAGCTCACCTGAGTAAGCGTTACCTTTGATGACAACAGTGGCTGACCTGCGGTAGCGTAGCCATCATGAACGATCGCGATGCGCAACGAACGAAATTCCATGCATTATTGCAGGAGCAGATCAATAACGAATTCACAGCCGCTCAGCAATATATTGCGACGGCCGTTTATTTCGACGATGCCGACCTGCCTCAACTGGCGAAATATTTTTACAGTCAGGCCGTCGAGGAACGTAATCACGCGATGATGCTGGTCCAATATCTGCTCGACCGCGATGTCCGTGTCGAGATCCCAGGGGCCGCTGGCGTGCGTAACCAGTTCGACACCCCGCGCGACGCGGTGGCGCTGGCACTGGACCAGGAACGCACCACCACTGAGCAGGTGAGCGCGCTGGCGGCGGTGGCCCGCGATGAAGGGGACTACCTCGGCGAGCAGTTCATGGGTTGGTTCCTCACCGAACAGGTCGAGGAGATGGCGCTGATGACCACGCTGTTGCGGGTCGCGGACCGCGCCGGCGCGAATCTGTTCGACCTGGAGAACTTCGTCGCGCGGGAAATCGGGTCGGCGCCCCGGCAGTCCGACGCGCCCCACCCGGCCGGCGGCCGGCTTTAGTCCGGGCTCCGGACCTACTCCGCGCCGGTAAGACCGTCTCGCAACCAGGCCTTGACCCGGCCGGGGTGATGGGTGGCCAGCCAGGCCACCCCCACGTCCCGGCAGAACCGCACATCCTCGTAGTTGTCGACGCTCCAGCAGTACAGCGCCCGGCCCTGGGCTGCGGCGCGGTCCACCAGTTCGGGATGTTCGCGCAGCGTAGCGAGCGTTGGCCCGACCGCGGTGGCCCCGACCGTGCCGGCCGCCGTGCTAATCAGGTATCGATACGCCTTGCCGAGCAGCACCGTGGGCAGCAGCGGCGCCGCCCGCCGGATCCGCCACAGTGCGGCCGCTGAAAACGACATCACCACCGCGCGGGATCGGTCGGCGGAGGCCGGCGCGGCGATGCCGAAGCGGTGCAGCAGCGCCAATACCTTGCTTTCGACCAATGCGCCGTAGCGGACAGGGTGTTTGGTCTCGACGAAGATCTTCACCGGCCGGTTCCAGTCCAGGACCAGCGCGACCAGCGCGTCCAAAGTCAGCAGACCGGTATCGCCGTGGGCGCCGTCCGGACGCCAGCTGCCGTGCCAGGCGCCGTACTCCAGTTCCCGTAACTGCGCCAGGGTCATGGTGCTGACCAGACCGGCGCCGCTCGACGTACGGTCCAGCCGACGATCGTGCACGCAGACCAGGTGGCCGTCGCGGGTGAGCCGGACGTCGCATTCCACGCCATCGGCGCCCTCTTTGAGCGCCAAATCGTAGGCGGCGAGCGTATGTTCCGGCCGAGCAGCCGACGCGCCACGATGGGCGACCACGAATGGGTGCCGGGCGAGCACCTCGTCGGCCCGCGTCATACCCACTATGCTGCCGGTTCCTCGCCCTCCAACTCAACTACGCGAGCCGGTGCGACTGTACGGCGCCAATCGTCCGCGACCACGACCCAGCGATGCGCGGGCTTTTCGATCGGTTTGCGCTCGAACGCGTCGAACACCCGCGCGCTGACAAGCAGCGCGGTCAGCGCCAGCAGACAGGCGACGATCACCGCCACCGTGTTGTTCGCGATTCCCTGGGCGTCCCTGGCGAAGCTTGTGGCCGTGGCGAATACCGACGCCACGATGCTGACCAGCCACGACAGCCACCACACCCAGATCGGGGTGCGCAGCTGCGGGTACTGGTCTTCCGTTTTTGCCAGCTCAACGACGTACACCAGCGCCCACACCAGAGCGCCCAACGGCAGTAAGCAACCGGCCATCGCGACCGCCATCCGCGTCCAGCTCGGACTTCCACCGCCGAGCACGAGCCCGAGGGCGAACGTCGCGGCCGCTGCCATTGCGACCGATCCGGGTAGCAGGCAGCCCGCCCAAAGCGCCCATTTCGGTCGCGGCTCTCCTCTGCCGCAGTGGGCGAAGGCGGCGGCGCGCCGCGCCACCAACCAATTGGTCAGCATCACCGCGCAGCTGATCGCCGCCAGGATCGCGGCCATGCTGGCCACTGCCCCCAGCCATGCCCCGGCGGCCGACACCACCGGGTTCAGGAGTGTGCTGCGGTTGATGATCAGCAATAGGTAGCGCACAACGTGGACCAGCGCCGCAATGCCGAGTACCACCATGCCGGTGAACAACGTCACGCGGACCCGCACGACCGATGGTCCATGCCCTGCCTGCGACGTCTGCGTGACCCCGTCCGGGGCGATGGCGTCCACCAGGCCCCACCGGGGCATGACCGCATAACGCGGGGTGGGGCCCAGCGGCGGCCGCCGGGAGCGGGTGAGCGGTGGGGCACCGGGACGCACCGCGATCCACCGATAGCCGGGAGGTAGCCGCGGCGATGTCCGATACCCGACGGTCGGCGGGGCGGCCCCACCCGGACCCCACCGCGGGTCGACGGGTGGCGCCGCGCTCGAGGGCGCCAGCAGCGTGCCACGGCAGCGCGGACACCAGACCCGCTGCCGGTCACGCACATTCCAGCGTGTGCCGCACGCCGAGCACACTTGGATCACGGCATCAGCCTAGGCGACGACGAGCGCCGGGACGGCGCGAGGATGGAGCCGCCCATCAGCACCGTGGCTGATCTTGGTAGGCACCCGTCGCTGTCCCGGCCGCGGGCCATTCCAGCAACAAAGAGCTATCCACAGTTTCCACAGGTTTATCCACAGCGTACCCATCGGTAACCGGATGATTGGTGCGGCGCGAAGCCAGTTGCCGGCCGGCTGGCTGTGGATAACAACAGGGTGTCGGTGCCGGTGATTGACAGCCCGCCGGGCCGCCGAGCGAAATTCGTCGCTCGTCTAATAATCTCCCATCGGGGGGAATCCCCGCGACGAACCCGCCGGGCCAACCGGCAGGTCCGCGCCGCCCGTACCAGGCGATTTCACCGGGTAGTTCGCAAGGCGCTATGATCGCGACCACTGAGTTGTCTGTGATTCATCTCACTGGGGGCGAGTTTGACGATGCGGGTCGGGATCAGCTGATGGCGACGCAACCTATCGGACCGCGATCGGGCGCATCATCGTCGCATTGGCATGCGGGCTCGCCTGCGTGTAATCGCTCCTACCTGCTCGCCGCTGTGCGGGCGGGCCTGATCGCGTTGGTTTTGTTGGCGGTCCTTGCCCTCGTCATTCTGTTCTGAAGTCGCGTCTGAAGTCGCGCCCGCGGGGTATTCACGCGTAGCACTCGTTGTTGCGGTGCGCGCGGCCATGGAGCAGGGTTGACTATGCCGATGCCGTTTGCCCGGCCAGGCCGCCGCACAGCAGCAGCCCTGCGAGTGGAGCATTACAAGCAGATCACCAAAAGGAAGGAATCCCGTGGCTGAATACACGTTGCCCGATTTGGACTGGGACTACGGTGCGCTGGAGCCGCATATCTCGGGTCAGATCAACGAACTTCACCACAGCAAGCACCACGCCGGCTACGTCAAGGGGGCCAACGATGCGCTCGCCAAGCTCGAGGAGGTACGTGCCAAGGAAGACTTCGCGGCGATTCTGCTCAACGAGAAGAACTTGGCGTTCAATCTGGCCGGCCACGTCAACCACAGCCTGTGGTGGAAGAACCTGTCTCCCAACGGTGGTGACAAGCCGACCGGCGAACTCGCCGCAGCCATCGATGACGCATTCGGGTCGTTCGACAAGTTCCGCGGTCAGTTCCACGCGGCCGCCACCACGGTGCAGGGGTCGGGTTGGGCGGCGCTCGGCTGGGACACCCTGGGCAACAAGCTGCTGATCTTCCAGGTGTACGACCACCAGACCAACTTCCCGCTCGGCGTCGTTCCGTTGCTGGTGCTCGACATGTGGGAGCACGCCTTTTACCTGCAATACAAGAACGTCAAAGCCGACTTCGCCAAGGCGTTCTGGAATGTCGTCAACTGGGACGACGTGCAGTCGCGATATGCGGCGGCTACCTCGAAGACCACGGGGCTTATCGCCGGCTGAATCCCGGCCTGACTCGGGCGCCGTGCGCATTGCGCGGCGCCCATTCTTTTTTCTTTTTTTCCACCCATCGCAATTGGTTGCCCGTGTCCGCTTGCGGGTATTCACGGTCAAGCGCATGCTGAGCTCAACCCGCCGGCATGTTGTCGGGTGTCTGAACCGAGACATCGCGGAGGCCGAAATGGAAACTGGGTCAGGCCGGGCCGTCGAGGTCGCCCCGTTCCATTCGCGCGGCGTGCTCAAGGGGTTCGTGATCTCCGGCCGTTGGCCTGATTCCACGAAGGAGTGGGCACAGTTGTTGATGGTTGCCGTCCGGGTCGCATCACTGCCCGGGCTGCTCTCCACCACAACGGTATTCGGTGCGCGTGAGGAACTCCCGGATGCTCCCGCTCCCGGCACCGTCGGCTTGGTACTCGCAGAGGGGCCGGTTGTCGGCGAATCCGCTGTGCAGCCAGGACATTTCGCTGATCATCAGCCCCCTGCGCTGTTGATGTTGCATCCGCCGTCAGAGACAATGCCGTCATTACCTGAATGCACCGGGGTCGCATCGGGATGTGTACTACTGCCGGGACTGCCATATCTGGGACTGGAACATCGGGCGGCCTGGGTGGAAGCCGAGGCCGACGGCACCGTCACCTCGATGGTCAGCCGGGTCGGCGTCGACCCGATCAGCCATCCCGACACCGCGATTCTTGCGATGCTGCTGGCAGCATAATGGGTTCTCTAGACGAATCATTAATGGCCGCTTCTCGAATCGAGAAATACGGCCACTCGAATTTGTCCGCCGCGCTGGCGCTGTTCAAACACTGCCGCTAACCTGGGCATCGATCAGTCGAAGGGAAAAATCGAAGGGCCGAGACCTTCGAACCGACGCGATGACGCGTCGAAAGGTCGCCAGGCATGCTCGCAGCCGTCCTCCTGAGCTTCGGGGTGGTGTTTCTCGCCGAACTCGGTGACAGGTCACAGCTCATCACCATCACCTACGCGCTGCGCTACCGCTGGTGGGTGGTATTGACCGGGGTGGGTATAGCAGCCTGTGCGGCACATGGAGTCTCGGTGGCCATCGGGCATTTTCTGGGTATGGCGCTGCCCGCCCAGCCGATGGCGTTCGCGGCCTCGATCGCGTTCCTGGCTTTCGCGGTATGGACCTTGCGAGAGGGCACCAACGGCGACGATGTCGGCCCGGTCGGCCAACCCCGGTTCGCGCTGCTCGCGGTCGTGTCGTCGTTTCTGCTCGCCGAACTCGGCGACAAGACGACGCTGGCGACGGTCGCCCTGGCGAGCGACAAGAACTGGGCCGGAGTGTGGATCGGCACCACCGTCGCCATGATCGTCGCCGACGGGCTGGCGATCTTGGTGGGCATCCTGCTGCATCGGCGACTGCCGCGAGGGCTGCTGCACGTGTTGGCCAGTCTGCTGTTTCTGCTATTCGGATTGTGGATGCTGTTCGACGGTGCGCTGGGCTGGCACTGGGTAGCCGTCGGGGTGACCACGGCGACGGCGCTGGTCGCGGCAACCGTCGTTGCGGTGCGGTTGACACGCCGGCCGGTCGCCGCGAAAGCGATCCCGGAACCCTCTCGAAGCGCCGTCTGAGGCCCTCATCCGCACCTGCCCAAGCGCACGCCGCAACCCCGACAGCAAATCCGCTTTGCACCACGTCGTCTTACCTCGCTGATTGCCCGGCGGCCGATCCGCTCATCGTGTGAAACCGCTCGCGACGGCCGGTCAGTGCGGTTAGGACAAACCGCCGCACAATTCGCTTGGTGCATCTTGTGTATGCGCTGCGGAAAGCGTATCCAACACTGCGGTGGCATCGCGGTCGGTCATCGCGGTCGCCGACGCTGATTCCCGATGGTTTGCACTTGGTTGTGGCGGTAACTCTCGCTACGATGATCAGCAAATACCTGCCTGCAGTCATTCGTCCTACCAAACCGGTGGAGGTCCTATCGTAATGAGCACGACGTTCGCTGCCCGGCTAAACCGCTTATTCGATACGGTGTATCCACCCGGACGCGGGCCGCATACATCCGCCGAGGTGATTGCGGCGCTCAAGGCAGAGGGCATCACGATGTCGGCTCCCTACCTCTCGCAATTGCGCTCGGGCAACCGCACGAATCCGTCAACAACGACCATGGCTGCCCTGGCGAACTTCTTCCGTATCAGACCGGCCTACTTCACCGACGACGAGTACTACGAAATGCTCGACAAAGAATTGTCCTGGCTGGCCACCATGCGTGACGAGGATGTTCGCCGTATTGCACTGCGTGCCAAGGGTTTATCCGCAGAAGCGCAACAGGACATCATGCAGCGGGTCGACGAGTTGCGCCACAAGGAACACCTGGACGCATAGCGCACGCCCACTCCGGTTAGGGTTACTCATCGAGCCCGCACACGAGATATCGGGGAGGCGGCCGGGAATGGGCCTATTCCGCAAGCGAAAGAGTCGCGCGACGCGGCGTGCCGAGGCTCGCGCAATCAGGGCTCGCGCCAAACTCGAGGCCAAGCTGGCCGCTAAAAACGAAGCTCGCCGCTTCAAATCCGCGCAGCGCGCCGGGGCCAAGGCACTCAAAGCGCAGCTGAAGGGCCGGCGCGACAGCGACCGGGCCGCGCTGAAGGTCGCCGAGGCCGAACTCAAAGCCGCGCGGGAGGGTAAGTTGTTGTCACCCACTAGGATTCGCCGCGTGCTCACCGTGTCACGGCTGCTCGCTCCGGTCGTGGTGCCGTTGATGTATCGGGCCGCGATGGCAGCCCGCGGGCTGATCGACCAACGTCGCGCCGACCAACTAGGGGTTCCGCTGGCCCAGATCGGTCAGTTCTCCGGCCACGGTGCGAAGCTATCGGCCCGGATTGCCGGGGCCGAACAGTCGCTGCGGACGGTACAGGGGAATAAGCCCAAGGACGCCGAGACCAAGCAATTCGCGGCCGCCATCTCCGAGCGGCTCGCCGATCTGTCGGCCGCCGTCACCGCCGCAGAGAACATGCCCGCCGCGCGGCGCCGTGCCGCCCACGCCGCCATCGCCACGCAGCTCGACGAGGTCGACGCCGATCTGATGGCGCGGCTCGGATTGGCCTGAGTGTGGTTTCGCGCGCGCTGACCGCGGTTGCGGTCGCCGCGGTACTCGGCGTCGGATCGGCTGTCGGTATCGCGCCGGCGTCGGCCCACGTGCATGCCGTCAGCGATAACACGGTGCGCGGCGGCCGTGCCATCGTCACCTTCTCGGTGCCCAACGAGTCACCGGCCGGCGCGGCCACCACCGCACTGACCGTCAAGCTCCCCGACGTCGCGTCGGCGCTCACCGAAACCAAGCCCGGCTGGGCGGCCAGGCTCGATCGCGACCCCGCGGCCGGGACAGTCCGCTCGGTGACCTGGACCGCCGCGCCCGCCGACGGTATCGGGGCGGAACAGTTCGGGCTATTCCGGATTTCTCTCACGCTTCCCGACACCGACACGGTCAGCTTCCCGGCCACCCAGAGCTATGCGGACGGCTCGGTGGTCAACTGGGATCAGCCACCGCTGCCCGGCGGCGGTGAGCCGGAACGTCCGGCTCCCCGCCTAACCCTCACGGCCGGACCAGTGGCACCGCCCGAGCACCCCACCGGTGCAGCAGATGCCACGCAACAACATGCTCGCCCAGACTCCGCCCCCACCGGCCACGCCGACAACAAAGCCCGGCTGTTGGCCGGTGGTGCGCTACTGCTCGCCGCCCTCGGTATCGCGATGGCGGTAGTCCGGCGACGAACGTGACCCGGATGGCACGCGCAGCGGCGGTGTGCCTGCTGCTGATAGCGATGGCTTTCACCGCCACGTTGACCGCCGCGGCCGCGTCCGCACACGCCGTTCGGCTGTCGACCGACCCGGCCGAAAACGCCCAACTGACCGTCGGCCCCGCCCGGGTCAGCGCGACGTTCAACGAGCGGCTGCAAACCACCTTCGCGGCGATGACCGTCGTCGGACCGGACGGCAATTTGTGGTCCTCGGGCGAACCGCAGGTGCAGGGTGCGATCATCAGCGTCGGAGTGCGACCGCTGGGACCGGTCGGCCGCTACCGGGTGAACTACCGGGTGACGTCGGCGGACGGCCACGTGGTGCCGGGGTCGTGGTCGTTCCAGCTCACCGCACCCGGCACCGGCACACCCGGGCCGTCTGCGTATCCCGCGGACACCACCACCCACGACATCCCGATCTGGCCGTTCGTGGCCGCGACGGTGCTGCTGGTTGCCGGGGCGGGACTGTGGGCGGTGCGGCGCCAGTCCTGACGACGATCGGCTAGCCCGTCGGGCGGCGCCCCGCCCCTGGCATGATGGGGTTCGACCGTTGGTGTCCGCGCGTGAGTGGCGATCGCAATACTGCAAAGGAGCTTCCCGCATGGCAGACCCGCAGGGCCGACCGGACGACACACCCGACAACCCGCCGCAAGACGTCCCGGGCGCCGGACCGTCACCGCCGTCGCCGCCCATCCCGCCCGGCGACCAGGCATCGCCGCCGGCCGACAAGCCGCCAACCGACAAGGAGGCGGACAAAGCCCCGGAGAAGGCAGCGAAGAAGGCAGCCGCGAAGAAAGCCGCCAAGGCCGCGAAGAAGGCTCCGGCGAAGAAGGCGCCCGCCAAGAAAGCCCCCGCCAAGAAGGCGCCCGCGAAGAAAGCCCCCGCCAAGAAGGCCCAGTCTTCCCCGCCGATTGAGACCAACGGCCAGCTTGCCACTGGCGCCAAAACGGCGGCGGCACGGGCGAAGTCGACCGTAACCGCGGCCAGTAACCCGGCCGCCGGCGAGTCGGCGCCGTGGTCCGACAGCCGTTTCCCGGTGCCGGTAGCGGTGGCCATGGCGATCTGCTTGCTGGCGTTGCTGCTGGCGCGCCAGCTTCGCCGGCGCGGCAGTTGACGGTGAGCGTACCTTTCCGGCCCACCGCCGACCTGGTCGACGACATCGGGCCCGGCGTCCGCAGCTGTGACGTCCAGTTCCGCCAGTTCGGCGCCCGCACGCAGTTCGCCGGACCGATCAGCACCGTGCGCTGCTTCCATGACAACGCGCTGCTGAAATCGATGGTCGCGGTGCCGGGTGACGGCGGCATTCTGGTGATCGACGGCGCGGGCTCGTTGCACGCCGCGCTGGTCGGCGACATGATCGCCGAGTTGGCCCGCTCCAACGGCTGGTCCGGGCTGGTCGTATACGGCGCCGTTCGGGACGCGGCGGCGCTGCGCGGCATCGACATCGGCATCAAGGCGCTGGGCACCAATCCCCGCAAGAGCGACAAGACCGGCGCCGGTGACCGCGATGTCGTGGTTGACCTGGGCGGGGTGGCGTTCGTGCCCGGCGAGGTCGCCTACAGCGACCAGCGGGAAAGCTAAGCCGCCACCGGCACGCGGTGCTTGCTGAAGTGCAGGGCCTCTTCGTCGACCTTGCCGTACCGGATCAGCTGCATGTCGAAGAAATAGTTCTGCTTGAGCCGCCACGGCGCGCGTGACCCTGATTTGGGCAGTAAGTGCATCGAACGCTGGAAGTAGCCCGGGTTGAAGTCCATGAATGGCAACTCGTCGACGTCGGCACCCGGATGCTGCGGCTCGACGGTGTCAAAGTCGTTGGCATCCATGTAGTTCAGTAAGCGGCAGACGAACTCGGAAACCAGGTCGGCCTTCAGCGTCCATGACGCATTGGTGTATCCAAAGGTGATGGCGCAATTCGGGACTCCGGAGAACATCAGGCCTTTGTAAGTCATCAACGAGGTCAGGTCGATGGGCTCACCGTTTCTGGACGGCTTCACCCCGCCCAGCAACTGCATGTTCAAACCCGTTGCGGTGATGATGATGTCGGCGGCGAGCTCCTCGCCGCAGGCCAGCCGGATACCCGTTTTGGTGAACCGGTCGATGGTGTCGGTGACGACGTCGGCGTTGCCGTGCCGGATGGTGCGAAACAGATCGCCGTCGGGCGCCAGACAGAGTCGCTGGTCCCACACCTTGTACCGGGGGCCGAAATGCTTCTCGACGTCGTAGCCCTCGGGCAGACGCCGTTTGGCCATCGTCATCAGGGTTTTACGCATGTAGTTGGGGAAGTACCGCGAGAGTTGGTACTGCGCAACGCTGAAGGCGATCGCCTTCCATCGGTTCACGAAGTGCGCGGCCTTGGCCGGCAGCAGCCGGTTCGCCCGTTCGGCGACGGGATCGACCTCAGGCAGGGAGCCGATGTAGGTGGGCGAGCGCTGCAGCATCGTCACGTGGCCTGCACCCGAGTTCACCAGGGCCGGAATGAGAGTCACCGCGGTTGCGCCGGACCCGATGACGACGATCTTCTTGCCCGTGTAGTCCAGATCATCCGGCCAGTGCTGCGGGTGGACGATAGCGCCCCGGAATTCCTCGGCGCCTTCGAACTTCGGCGAGAATCCCTCGTCGTAGTTGTAGTAGCCACTGCACACGAGCAAGAACGTGCAAGTGATCTCGCTCTGTTGACCGTCGGTCTCCGTGCTGAGCGTCCAGCGGTTGTCGGCGTCGGACCAATCGGCGGCCACCACCCTGTGGCGGTACCGGACGTGGGAGTCGATGCCATTTTCGGTCGCCGCCTCCTTGATGTAGGCCTTGATCGACGCGCCGTCGGCGATCGACTTGGCCGACCGCCATGGCTTGAACCGGAAGCCCAGGGTGAACATGTCCGAGTCGGAGCGGATCCCCGGGTACTTGAACAGGTCCCAGGTGCCGCCGAGGTCGTCGCGGCGCTCGAGGATCGCGTAGCTCTTGGAGGGGCAGCGGTCCTGCAGGTGCCAGGCGGCGCTGATGCCGGAGATGCCGGCTCCCACGATGACAACGTCAAGGTGCTCGGTCATGGCACCAGGCTATCAACGGCGTGTCGAGTGAGTCAACATACTGTTGAAAACCTCAACACCGTGTAAACTCACGATCGTGCCTACCGCCAGTTCGACACGTGCCCTGCGGGGCCGACGATCCTCGCGCCCGTCGGGCGACGACCGTGAGCAGGCGATCCTGGCGACCGCGGAGCGGCTGCTCGAAGAGCGGCCGTTCGCCGACATCTCCGTCGACGACCTGGCCAAGGGTGCGGGGCTGTCCCGCCCGACGTTCTACTTCTACTTCCGCTCCAAAGAGGCGGTGCTGCTGTCGCTGCTCGAGCCGCTGATCACCCGCGCCGACTCCGAGTTCGACGGTGCGGTGCATCGCCTGCCCGCGGATCCTCGCCGGGTGTGGCGCAACGGCATCAAAGCATTCTTCGCCGCATTCGGCTCGCACCCGGCGGTGGCCCGGGCCGGGACAGAGGCGCTGGCCACCAGCTCGGAGTTCCGCGCTGTGTGGTCGGGCTTCATGCAAAAGTGGATCGACCAGACCGCGGCCATGATCAACGCCGAACGGGCACGCGGCGCGGCGCCGGAGACCATCCCGGCGGTCGACCTGGCGACGTCGCTGAACCAGATGAACGAACGCATGATGATGGCCACTCTGTCGGCCGAGCAGCCGGCGGTCCCCGAGGAGCGGGTGGTCGACGCCCTGGCCCACGTCTGGGTCAGCAGCATCTATGGGGAAACTGGCTAGGCGTCGCCGGCGAATGCGAACATATGTTCGTGCGGACTGCGGCCTCTATTTTGCACGCGGACCTGGATTCGTTCTATGCGTCCGTCGAACAGCGCGACGACCCGACGCTGCGTGGCCGGCCGGTCATCGTCGGCGGCGGGGTGGTGCTGGCCGCCAGCTATGAGGCCAAGGCCTACGGCGTGCGTACCGCGATGGGCGGCGCCCAGACGCGACGACTGTGTCCGCACGCCGTGGTGGTGCCGCCACGGATGAGCGCCTACACGCACGCCAGCGATGAGGTATTCGAGGTATTCCGCGACACCACACCGCTGGTCGAGGCGATCTCGGTGGACGAGGCATTTTTGGATGTCGGCGGCCTGCACCGGGTTTCCGGCACACCCGTGCAGATCGCGGCCCGGCTGCGCGCCGACGTACGCGATCGCGTCGGTCTGCCCATCACGGTCGGCATCGCCCGCACGAAATTTCTGGCTAAGCTCGCCAGCCGCGCAGCCAAGCCCGACGGGTTACTGCTGGTGCCCCCTGACCGGGAGCTGGCCTTCCTGCACCCACTGCCGGTACGGCAGCTGTGGGGCGTGGGTGCGGTGACCGCCGAGAAGCTGCACGCCCACGGGATCAAGACCGTCGCGGATGTCGCCGAGCTCAGCGCGTCGACGCTGGCCTCGATGCTCGGCGCGGCGATGGGCCGCCAGCTGTATGCGCTGTCGCGCAATATCGACCGCCGCCGGGTGACCACCGGCGTGCGCCGTCGTTCGGTGGGTGCTCAGCGGGCGCTCGGCCGCGCCGGTAGCCGCATGTCGTCCCCGGATATCGACGAGGCGGTGATCAACCTGATCGATCGGATCACCGCGCGTATGCGGGCAGCGGGACGCACCGGGCGGACGGTGATGCTGCGCCTGCGGTTCGACGACTTCACCCGGGCCACTCGATCGCACACCCTGGGGTGGCCGACGTCGTCGACGCAAACCATCCTCGACGCCGCCCGCCGCCTGGTCGCGTCGGCTGCGCCGCAGATCGCCGAGCGCGGGCTGACCATCATCGGCTTCGCGGTCGCCGACATCGACCGCAGTGGCGCCGAGCAGCTCATGCTTCCGTTCGGCGGCGAGTCGCTCGGGGTAGACACGGTGGTCGATCAAGTACGCCGCCGCTACGGCAACTTCGCACTGACCCGCGCGGTGTTGGTCGGCCGCGACCCGGGCCTGGAGATGCCGCACCTACCCGACTGAAGCGGTCCAGGCCAGCAGCTGGTCGACCGGCCAGGTGTTGACGACCCGGTCGGCGGGCACGCCGGCATCCAGGGCGCGCTGCGCACCGTAGCCCAGGAAATCGAGCTGGCCGGGCGCGTGCGCGTCGGTGTCGATGGTGAAGTCGCAGCCGATCTCCAACGCCAGCTTCAGTAGCCGGCCCGGCGGATCGCGACGTTCCGGCCGGGAGTTGATCTCCACCGCGGTGCCGTGATCGCGACAGGCGGTGAATACCGCTTCGGCGTCGAACTTCGATTCCGGCCGGATGCCGCGGTTACCGGCGACCAGCCGGCCGGTGCAGTGGCCGAGCACGTCAGCGTGGCCGTTGGACACCGCCCGCACCATCCGGCGGGTCATCGACGCCGAATCCATCGACAACTTCGAGTGCACGCTGGCCACCACGATGTCGAGACGGTCCAGCAGGTCCGGCTCCTGGTCCAGACTGCCGTCGTCGAGAATGTCGACCTCGATGCCGGTCAGGATGCGCATCGGCGCGAACTGGTCGCGAAGCTCGTCGATCACATCGAGCTGTCTGCGCAAACGCTCGGGTGACAGGCCGTTGGCGATCGTCAGCCGCGGCGAGTGATCGGTCAACGCGCAGTACTGGTGGCCCAGCGCTGCCGCGGTGGCCATCATCTCCTCGATCGGCGCCGAGCCGTCCGACCAGTTCGAATGCAGATGCAGGTCGCCGAGCAGCGCGGCCCGGACGTCACCGCCACCGAGATCCTGCGCGGCGGAACGTAATTCGACAAGGGCTTCGGGTTCACGACCGGACCAGGCCTGGTCGATCACCTTCGCGGTTTTCGGGCCGATTCCGGGCAACGACTGCCAGCTGTTGGCCTCACCGTGGCGCGTGCGCTCCGCTTCGTCGAGCGCCTCGACGATGTCGGCGGCGTTGCGGTAGGCCATCACGCGGCGGGGGTCTGCGCGCGCCCGGTCCTTGTAGTAGGCGATCTGCCGCAGCGCGGTCACCGGGTCCATGGCTTAGCTCACCAGCTGGCCGGCGATGAAGCCCGCGAGGATCACCGCGAAGCCACCGATCTCACCAATGATGAGCAACGCCATCGACACCTCGGTACCCCGAGTGGGGTGCTCGAACTGGTTCGTGGTGTCGCGCAGCGCGCCGTGCACGATGTAACTCAGGATCGCCGACACGAAGAAGAACACCACCACCATCGCTGCGGTCAGGTTGACCCACGTCGGCCACGCGCTCAGCTCGACGAAGGCGGCGATCAGCAGCGTCGCGAACGAGTAGAGCAGGGCCGCGCGGTGGGCGATGTCGACATAGGGATGGGCACGGTGGTCGTCCGCGGTCATGATTTGCCGGTACTTCCACACCCCCAGCGCGAGTGCCAGCAGAAAGATCAGGCCGGTTGCCAGCAGGGTGACTTTTGTGTCGATTCCGAGGTCGCAGGTCATCGCTCGCCGAGTTTAGTTGCGCCGGCTGGATAGGCTCGGGTGATGCGATTCGCGTTCAAGACCTCCCCCCAAAACACCAGTTGGCGCCAGATGCTGGCGGTGTGGAAAGCGGCCGACGACATCGACATCTTCGAGTCCGGGTGGACCTTCGACCACTTCTACCCGATCTTCTCCGATCCCAGCGGTCCCTGCCTGGAGGGATGGACGACGCTAACCGCGCTGGCCCAGGCCACCACCCGACTCCGGCTGGGCACGCTGGTGACCGGCATCCACTACCGCCACCCGGCGGTGCTGGCCAACATGGCCGCCGCCCTCGACATCATCTCGGGCGGCCGGCTCGAGCTGGGCATCGGCGCCGGATGGAACGAGGAGGAGTCCGGCGCCTACGGCATCGAGCTGGGCAGCATCAAGGAACGCTTCGACCGGTTCGAGGAGGCTTGCCAGGTGCTGATCGGCCTACTCAGCCAGGCGACGACCGACTGCTTCGATTTCCAAGGCCGCTACTACCACCTCAAAGCTGCACGTAACGAGCCGAAGGGCCCGCAGCGTCCGCACCCGCCCATCTGCATCGGCGGCAGCGGCGAGAAACGTACTCTGCGCATCGTCGCCCGCTACGCCCAGCACTGGAACTTCGCCGGCGGTACCCCGGCCGAGTTCGCCCGCAAGCGCGACGTGCTGGCCGCGCATTGCGCAGACATCGGCCGCGACACAGGCGAGATCATGCTGTCTGCCCACCTGCCGCTCGGCGACGACCGCAACTACGGGCAGGTCATCGAGAACGCGGCGGCGCTGGGCGCCGAAGGCCTGCAATTGGGCATCGTCTACCTCGCTCCACCGCATGACCCGGCCGTGCTGGAGCCGCTGGCCGAGGCGATCAGGGACTCGGGGTTGTGCGGATAGTCGCGGCTCCATCACGCCGCGATCACATTGAGCAAACATGTGCCGGTGCCTGCCCGGCGCCAGGTTAGTACCAGGTCGGTATTTACACGCCGAAGCGCAACAGCTCCTCAACGGTCACCAGGCGCTCGTGCTTGGCAGGGAACTCACGGCTCCTAACCGGATACCGAAACCATGACCAGGCGATTCGCCCCACTCGTGACCGGTGTACCGGGTAAATATGCACGGTCATCACTCCTGCGGTCGATCAACTAAATCGGGCCCCACTGCCCCGCAGTGCCCACAACGGGTTATTAGACACCCAACATCTGGCAAACGGAACCAGACGCGCCGAAATCTTTATCAAATGTTTTTGGTGAGACGGAAGTGACTAATGTATTGCAACGGTCGTCGGTTTGATCGGGGACGGCAGCGCGGTTCGCCCCATCAGATACCGGTCCACGCCCGCCGCGGCGGCGCGGCCCTCGGCGATCGCCCAGACGATCAGCGACTGGCCACGACCCATGTCGCCGGCAACGTAGACGCCGGGCACCGAGGTGGCGAAGTCGGCATCGCGCGCGACGTTGCCCAGGCCATTGAACTCCACCCCCAGGTCTGACAGCAGGCGGGACTTCTCCGGACCGACGAACCCCATCGCCAGCAACACCAAGTCGGCGTCCAGCTCGAAGTCGGTGCCCTCGACCTTCTCGAACTTGCCGTTCTTTCGGTGGACCTCGTGGGCACGCAGCCCGATGACACGACCGTCGCGACCGACGAACTCCTCGGTGTTGACCGCGAACACCCGGTCGCAGCCCTCCTCGTGGGCCGCGGACGCCCGCATGATCAGTGGCCACATCGGCCACGGGGTGGATTCGTCGCGGGTGTCCGGCGGGCGCGGCATGATCTCGAACTGGTGCACAACGATCCCGCCCTGCCGGTGCACGGTGCCCAGACAGTCGGCACCGGTGTCGCCGCCACCGATGATGATGACCTTTTTGCCCTTGGCCGTGATCGGCGGCTCCCCATCGGGCCCCACCACGTCATCCCCCGCCTGCACGCGGTTCGCCCAGGGCAGGTATTCCATCGCCTGGTGGATGCCGTCCAGCTCACGGCCACCGACGGGCAGGTCGCGCCAGGCGGTGGCACCGCCGGCCAGCACCACCGCGTCGAAGTCGGCGCGTAGTTGCTCGGCGGTAATGTCCACCCCGGCATTGACGTTCGGCCGGAACACGGTGCCCTCGGCCGTCATCTGCACCAGCCGCCGGTCGACGATGCGCTTTTCCATCTTGAACTCGGGGATGCCGTAACGCAGCAACCCACCAATACGGTCGTCGCGTTCGAACACCGTTACGGCATGCCCGGCCCGGGTCAGTTGCTGGGCGGCGGCCAGCCCGGCCGGCCCGGAACCCACCACCGCCACGGATTTGCCGGTCAGGGTCGTCGGCTTAAGCGGTTGCACCCAACCTTCTTTGAAGGCCCGCTCGATAATCTCGTACTCGATCTGCTTGATGGTCACCGGAGGCTGGTTGATCCCGAGCACACAGGCCGGCTCACACGGCGCCGGGCACAGCCGGCCGGTGAAGTCCGGAAAGTTGTTGGTGGCGTGCAGCCGGTCGATCGCCTCGCGCCAGCGACCGGTACGCACCAGGTCGTTCCATTCCGGGATCAGGTTGCCCAGCGGACAGCCGTTGTGACAGAACGGAATACCACAGTCCATGCAGCGGGTCGCCTGCTTGCGGAGCGCGTCCTCCTGGAACTCCTTGTAGACCTCGTTCCAGTCGTGCACCCGCTCGGCCACCGGCCGGCGGTTGGGCAGCTCGCGGTGCGTGTACTTCAGAAAGCCCTTCGGATCAACCATGCGCGGCCGCCATTATCGCTTCGCCGACGTCGGCGCCGCTGCGCTCGGCCTCGGCCATCGCCTCCAGGACCCGCTTGAAGTCGCGCGGCATCACCTTGACGAAGCACCGTTGCTCGCCCGCCCAGCCGGCCAGGATTCGCCGGCCGACCGCGGAGTCGGTCGCGTCGACGTGCGCTTCGATCATGCCGTGCAGCCAGTCCAGGTCGTCGTGGTCGAGAGGCTCCAGCTCCACCATCTCGGTGTTGAGACGGGATCCGAACATGTCATCGCGGTCGTAGACGTAGGCCACGCCGCCGGACATGCCGGCCGCGAAGTTGCGGCCGGTGCGGCCGAGGATAACCACCTTGCCGCCGGTCATGTACTCGCAGCCGTGATCGCCGACGCCCTCGACCACCGCGTGGGCGCCGGAGTTGCGCACCGCGAAGCGCTCACCGACGACGCCGCGCAAAAACACCTGGCCGCTGGTGGCGCCGAACAGAATCACGTTGCCGCCGATGATGTTGTCCTCGGCGGCATAGGCGTCGGGCGCGTTGTCGGACGGCCGCACCACGATCCGGCCACCGGAAAGCCCCTTGCCCACATAGTCGTTGGCGTCGCCGTACACCCGCAGCGTGATGCCTTTCGGCACGAAGGCGCCGAAGCTGTTACCGGCCGAGCCGTCGAACGTGATGTCGATGGTGCCGTCCGGCAGTCCCTGTCCGCCATAGGCTTTGGTCACCTCATGGCCAAGCATGGTGCCGACGGTGCGGTTGACGTTGCTGATTGTAGTAGAAAAACGAACGGGCGAACCGGCATCTAACGCCTCGCGGCTCATCACGATCAACTGCTGGTCCAACGCTTTGTCCAGGCCGTGGTCCTGACTGGAACTGCAGTACAGATCCTGGTTCATGAACGCCGATTCCGGTTCGTGCAACACCGGGGTGAGGTCGAGCTTGTGTGCTTTCCAATGCGCGCGCGCCAACGTGGTGTCCAGCGCGTTCACCTGGCCGACAGCCTCGTTGATGGTGCGGAACCCCAACTGTGCCATGTATTCGCGGACTTCTTCGGCGACGAACAAAAAGAAGTTCTCGACGAACTCCGGCTGGCCGGTGAACCGCTGGCGCAGCAGCGGGTTCTGGGTGGCCACCCCGACCGGGCAGGTGTCCAGGTGGCAAACCCGCATCATGATGCAGCCGGACACCACCAGCGGGGCGGTGGCGAAGCCGAATTCCTCGGCACCCAGCAGCGTGGCCATCATCACGTCGCGGCCGGTCTTGAGCTGGCCGTCGACCTGGACCACGATCCGATCCCGTAACCCGTTGAGTAGCAACGTCTGCTGGGTTTCGGCCAGCCCCAGCTCCCAGGGCGCACCGGCATGTTTCATCGACGTCAGCGGGGTGGCGCCGGTGCCGCCGTCATGCCCGGAGATCAGCACCACGTCGGCGTGCGCTTTCGACACACCGGCGGCGACCGTGCCGACACCGTTCTCCGAAACGAGCTTGACGTGGATCCGCGCGGCCGGGTTGGCGTTCTTCAGGTCGTGGATCAGCTGCGCGAGATCCTCGATGGAGTAGATGTCGTGGTGCGGCGGCGGTGAGATCAACCCGACGCCGGGCGTGGAGTGGCGGACGTCGGCAATCCATTGATATACCTTGCCACCGGGAAGCTGGCCGCCCTCACCGGGTTTAGCGCCTTGGGCCATCTTGATCTGGATGTCGGTGCAGTTGGTCAGATAGTGCGACGTGACGCCGAACCGGGCCGAGGCGACCTGCTTGATCGCGCTGCGGCGCCAGTCGCCGTTGGGGTCGCGCTCGTAGCGCCCGGCGTCCTCACCGCCCTCGCCGCAGTTCGACCGGCCACCGAGGCGGTTCATCGCGATGGCGAGGGTCTCGTGCGCTTCGGCCGAGATCGAGCCGTAGCTCATCGCCCCGGTCGCGAAGCGCTTGACGATCTCGGTGGCCGGCTCCACCTCTTCGAGCGGCACCGGCGGGCGCACGCCCTCACGGAATTTCAGCAGCCCGCGCAGCGACGCCATTCGTTCACTCTGGTCGTCGACCAGTCGGCTGTATTCCTTGAAGATGTCGTACTGCCCGGTGCGGGTGGAGTGTTGCAGCTTGAAGACGGTCTCCGGATTGAACAAGTGGTACTCGCCCTCACGGCGCCACTGGTATTCCCCGCCCACCTCGAGTTCGCGGTGTGCCCGCTCGTTGGGCCGGTCCAAAAACGCCAGTGCATGACGGGTGGCGACGTCGGTGGCGATGTCCTCGAGGGTGATGCCGCCGGTGGGACAGGTCAGCCCGGTGAAGTACTCGTCGAGCAGGTCCTCGGAAACGCCGACGGCCTGGAACAGCTGCGCACCGGTGTAGGACGCCAGCGTCGAGATGCCCATCTTCGACATAACTTTCAGCACACCCTTGCCGGCGGCCTTGATGTAGTTTCCAATCGCCTTCTCGCGGTCGAATCCCTCCGTGAGGCCTTCAAAAAGGCCTCGCTCGAGCATGTCCACGATCGACTCGAACGCTATGTACGGGTTTACCGCCGCCGCCCCGAATCCGATCAACATGGCCATGTGGTGCACCTCGCGGGCGTCACCGGCCTCGACCACCAATCCGACCTGGGTGCGGGTGCGTTCGCGCACCAGGTGGTGGTGCACCGCCGAGACAGCCAGCAGTGACGGTATCGGGGCCAGTCGCTCGTCGGACTCCCGGTCGCTCAAGATGATGATCCGCGCGCCGTCGCCGATAGCCTCCGAGGTTTGTGCGCGCACCTCGTCCAGCGCCGTCTTCAAGCCGGCGCCGCCGTCGGCAACCGGATACAGGCAGCGAATCACCTTGGAGCGCAAGCCATGCCGACGGCCGTTGACCGCCACGTCGGGGTCCAGGTTGATCAGCTTGGCCAGCTCGTGGTTGCGCAGGATCGGCTGCTGCAACACGATCTGGTGGCATGACTTCTCGTCCGGGTTGAGCAGGTCACCCTCTGGCCCGACGGTGTGCTGCAGGCTGGTCACCACCTCTTCGCGGATGGCATCCAACGGCGGGTTGGTCACCTGCGCGAACAGCTGCTGGAAATAGTCGAACAGCATCCGCGGACGCTCCGAAAGCACCGCGACCGGGGTGTCGGTGCCCATCGACCCGATCGGCTCGGCGCCGGCGCGCACCATCGGAGCCACCAGCAGGTTGAGCTCCTCATAGGTGTAGCCGAACACCAGCTGCCGCAAAACGACTCGGTGGTGCGGCATGCGCGTGTAGTCGCCCTGCGGCAGTTCGTCCAGAGGGATCAGCCCATTGTCGAGCCATTGCTGATAGGGGTGCTCGGCGGCCAGTTCGGCCTTGATCTCCTCGTCGGAGACGATGCGGCCCTGGGCGGTGTCCACCAGGAACATCCGGCCCGGCTGCAAGCGCATCCGGCGCACTACCTTCGACGGGTCCAGGTCGAGCACGCCGGCCTCCGAAGCCATCACCACCAGGCCGTCGTCGGTGACCCAGATCCGCGACGGGCGCAGCCCGTTGCGGTCGAGCACGGCGCCCACCACCGTGCCGTCGGTGAACGTCATCGACGCCGGGCCGTCCCACGGCTCCATCAGCGAGGCGTGGTACTGGTAAAAGGCCCGCAGGACCGGGTCCATCGCCTCGTGGCGCTCCCAGGCCTCCGGGATCATCATCAGCACCGCGTGAGCCAGGCTGCGCCCGCCCAGGTGCAGCAACTCGAGCACTTCGTCGAAGCGGGCGGTGTCGGAGCCGCCGGGGGTGCAGATCGGGAACAGCTTGTCCACGTCGTCGTAGGAGCCGAAGACGTCGGTGTGAATCAGCGCCTCCCGGGCGCGCATCCAGTTCTCGTTGCCGGTGACGGTGTTGATCTCGCCGTTGTGCGCGATCCGCCGATACGGATGCGCCAACGGCCAGGACGGGAAGGTGTTCGTCGAGAACCTCGAGTGCACGAGGCCCAGCGCACTGGCCAGCCGGTCGTCTTGCAGATCGAGATAAAACGCCTTGAGCTGCGGTGTGGTCAGCATGCCCTTGTAGACGAATGTCTGAGGCGAAAGGCTTGGGAAGTAGACGGTTTCGCGCCCGGGTCCGTCCTGCCCCGGACCCTTGGTGCCCAGTTCGTGTTCGGCGCGCTTGCGTACCACGTAGGCGCGACGCTCCAGGGTTAAACCCGAGGCGCCGGCGATGAAAACTTGGCGGAAGGTCGGCATGGCATCGCGGGACAGCGCACCCAGCGACGAGTCGTCGGTGGGCACGTCACGCCAACCGAGCACCTGCAGACCCTCGGCGGCCGCGATCTTCTCCACCGCCGCACATGCCGCGGCGGCGTCCTTGGACGATTGCGGCAGAAACGCCATACCGGTGGCGTAGCTGCCCGCCGGCGGCAACGCGAAATCGACCACCGAACGCAGGAACTCATCGGGGACCTGGATCAGGATGCCCGCGCCGTCACCGCTGTGCGGTTCGGCACCGGCGGCGCCGCGATGCTCGAGGTTGAGCAGGGCGGTGATCGCCTTGTCCACGATGTCGCGGCTGCGGCGGCCGTGCATGTCGACGACCATGGCCACCCCGCACGAGTCGTGCTCGAACGCGGGGTTATACAACCCGACGCGGTTGGGCGCCATTCCCACCTGACCTTCCAGAACGTCTGCGCGGCATCCATCTACGGCTCCGTCGGCGCCGCGCCCCGGAGATAGGGCCAGGCCCCGCCGGTCTTGTCGACATTCGGTTCGCCAACCGGCGATGATCCAGTCAGGCGTACGTCCGTGCAGCACTGAACGGTGGCCCTGTATACCCAGTCTCGACAAGCCGTAAAACGATATGACAAAACACGCCCGACATGCCAACTTCGGTCAATTCTAGCCGGTCGATCAGCACTGCGGCACATTGCGGCGCCCGCCGCCGGCATGTTTGCTCCGTTGAACTTCGGCTGGCCTCTGCGCACAAAATTTACGCTCCTGCCGGGATGGCAGAGTTCGCTGATGGGTGACCGGCGTGGTGATGGCCGTCGCGCTGCGGCAGGATTCGCTGGTGTGAGCCGCAGCATGTGGGCGCCCGCGACGACGAAGGGTCGCCGATGAGGTTGGCGAAAGACGATGTCCGCAAGGTGATCGATATCTACCTGCGCGCCTGGATGGCCCAGGATCCCGAGCTGATTGTCACCATCTTCACCCCCGAGGCGACCTATCACGAGCGGGTGCTCGGGGAGCCGATCCGCGGTCGTGCCGGAATCCGCGAGTACTGGCGGGTAAAAGTCGCCGGGGAGCAGGCTGATATCCACGCCGAGCTGCTCAGCCTCTATGTGGACGGCGCCACCGCTATCGCCGAGTGGGAGGCCCGCTTCGACGATCTCGTCCAGGGCCACCGCAAGCTCGTGCGTGAGGTCGCGATCTTGGAATTCGAGGGCGATCGCATCGCGCACCTGCGCGAGTACTGGACATCCGAGCGCCTGGGGTCCTGATCCGTTCCGCTGGCATACGGCAACGGACCCGGCCGCTGCCGGCCGGGTCGCCGGCTGACCGATACTGGCTTCATAGCCCGGCCAGACGTCCACTCGAGGAGCAAATGAACGACCGCGACGACTTCCTGCGGGACCGTCTATGGCCCGGCACCCCATCGGCCCGCCCGCCGCACCGGCCGCCGCCGAACCCCCGGCCGATGCCACCCCCGCCGGTGCAGCCGCCCCCGCCCGCTGGGGGCGTCCCCCCGGCCCGGCCCCGGCCGGTCGGGTGGACTTACCGCGGCATCGAACCGCCGCCCGTCGCTCGTCCGCGACGCCCGCAGGCCGCCCGTGGCTGGCGACGCGTCGTTCGGATCGTGACCTTCGGCCTGATCAGCCCGGGCCCGTCGGCGCAAGAACGTCAGGAGGCCGGATACCGGGCCACGATCAAATCGGTCCTGCACGGCAACTACAAGGTCGGGGTGCTCGGCAAAGGCGGTGTCGGCAAAACCACGGTCGCGGCGAGCGTGGGTTCGATCTTCGCCGAGCTGCGCCGGCAGGACCGGGTGGTGGCGATCGACGCCGACACCGCCTTCGGCCGCCTCGGCAGCAGAATCGACCCGCGAACCAGCGGCTCGTATTGGGAACTGGCGGCGGACAAGAACCTCCGGTCGTTCGCTGACATGAGCACGCGCGTGGGCAGCAACTCCGCCGGCCTGTACGTGTTGGCCGGCGATCCGGCGGCCGGTCCGCGGCGCGTGCTCGATCCGGCGATCTATCGAGAAGCTGCACTGCGGCTGGACCGTCACTTCTCGATCTCGATCATCGACTGCGGTTCGACGATGGACGCGCCGGTCACCCAGGAGGCGCTCAGTGATCTGGACGCGTTGATCGTGGTGTCCTCGCCGTGGGCCGACGGGGCCTCGGCGGCCGCGCAGACCATGGAATGGTTATTCGCACACGGCTCTACCGACCTGTTGCGACGCAGCATCGTGGTGCTCAACGACTCGGATGGCCACGCCGACAAGCGCACTCGTTCGGTGCTGGCGCGCCAGTTTCTTGACCGCGGACAAATGGTGGTGGAGGTTCCCTTCGATCCCCACCTACGACCAGGTGGGGTCATCGACGTCAGCCACGAGCTGACTGCGGCGACACGGCGCAGGTTCCTGCAGGTCGCCGCGACGGTCGCCGGCTTCTTCGCGTCGCGGCCACAGACCGCGCGAGACCGCCGCGCCCGCTGAGGATTTGGCTATCCAGCCTCGGCGGCGCGCTTGAGACCCGCGCTTTCCATGTCGACGTAGGACCGCACCCGCGACCCCGCCAGCACCGACGCCAGCCAGCCCAACGGGCCGGTGGCGGCGAACTCCAGCGTGGTCCGCACGTGGTCGCCGGCGTCCTCGATGCGGTGCACCGCCTCCAACCGCAGTCCGGGCTGGCCGGCTACCCAGGTGAAGTTGCGCATCGGCTCCAACTCGGTGACCGTCCACACCATGGGCCGGCCGGTCGGCTGGGTGACGCGCGAACGACTGCCGACCGCCAGCGGGCCGTCGTCTAGCCGGGTGATCTCGCGCATCGACTCGGTCCAGCGGGGCCAGCCGGCCACATCGACCAGCAGTTGCCAGACCCGGTCGGCCGGCGCGTGCACGGTTTCTTCACGGACGTATTTCATGCCCTCAGCTTGCCGCAACGCGTGCCGACGGGTCTGCGGTGGCCTCGATTTTGGTGACGCGGTCGCCGTGGATGGTCAGCACGATCACGGCAAAAAGCCGTCGCTGCGCGAAGGCCAGCAGCACCGGTTGGGCCGCAAACGCCGGCGCCGGATCAAGATCGTCGAATTGACCGCTGAACAGGCACGCCCAGTACTGCGGGCGTTTCCGATCGAAGTCCCGGTCGGCAAGGCATTCGCGAAGCGGTCCGGAATGGTGCGCGACGGCACCGCCGAAGAATTCGGGGCGCTGGCGGCCCGATCGCGGTGTTCCGGTTTATTTGACGCGTCGAGTGTGTGGGTTGTGCACGCGGTTTTGCGGATTTCTCGGTCACAACCCACACACTCAATGCGCTTCATTCGTGGATTTTCGCCAGCATCATGTTCACGATCGAAGCGGCCTGCTCGTTGATCAGGGCCTCGTCGTAGCTGCATGCAAGAACGTCGGCCGCGACGTTTGAGCGGGCCGCCATCGCGTGCGAGCAGACATAGCCTTGGCCGCCCTCCTGCCTGCGGAGCAAAACGTGGACGCCGTAGGATGTGCTGGGGCCGCTGGCAATCCAGTTCACCACCGGCCGGCCGGGAAGGGTTATCGTCAGCGTCCTGTTGACGCAGTCTGCCCATTGGGCAATGCCCGTCGCGACGAACTTGTGTGCCTCATCGGCGTCGCCGAACGTGGCTGCCGCTTCATCGACCACTCGGTCTTGTGGACCGTGCATTCCCAGCCCGACAATCGCCCGATAGCCCGAACCGCGGTACATCGGCTCGGCGCCCGCACTGATCGCGCCCCCACACTTCTGGTCAGACACGCCGCGCACCGAACTGACGGTGGTGTAGATGGCGCTGACCTCCAGTGGGGGTGCTTTCATCACCGCGCCGATCTCGTCCGGTTTCAGCATCAAGGACAGCAATCCGGTGTTTTTCACCAAAGGTAGGTTGGCGGACTGGGTTTGGGTCGCATAGCTTGGGCTGCCGGCTACCACGTGGGTGCAGGCGACCGGAAGTGCGAGCACTGCAACCCAGACAAGTGCGGCGACGATTCGCAGAAGCCTTTGGCGCATGACGGGTTTCACTGAGGGCCTATTTTCGCGGCGATTTTGTGGACGATGTCGATCGCCGCGGCTTGGGGATTGTCGAAGCGGCATGCATCGGTGTCGATGGCGATGTTGTTGCGCACCATTAGAGCCCGTGCACATGTCCAGCCCCGGCCGTCTTGAGGGCTCCACGTAATTGTCAGGATGGAGTCACTGGTGGTGGCGAATCTGCCGAAGCTGACCGGCAGTTGCTTGCTGTTTACAGTGATGGTGAGCTTCCCGTCGCTGCAGCGGGCCCACCGGGGTTTTTGCCCGTCGAGGAAGTTAGCGGCCAGGTCGGCGGTTGGGAAACTCGCCACGGCCTGCACTGCAAGTATCGGCGGCGCATCGGCGGTCACGGGGACCACCTGAAACGACTGCTGCGCCACCGCTTGCCAACCGCTTCCTTCGTACACAATCTGTTGCGCAGGAGCGTACGGTCCGGCGCAATCCTTTTGGGCCATCTCGTCTGACGCGTTCATGCCATCCAGGACCGGCCGGGGAGTCAGCTTTGGGCCCATGATTGCGTCCATCTCATCAGCGCTGAGCAGCAGGCCGTTGAGCGCCGAGATCGGCACCGGTGGCGCTGCAGATGCGGGTCCGGGTGTCGTGGTGCTCGACTGCGTCGCGGCGTGTTGTCCAGGAAACGTCATCCACACCGCGGTGATCCCACCGGCCGCAAGCAGCGCGACCGCCGTCAGCGTTGCGAGGATCCGCCGCCGTCGCCGCCGTGGTGGTGGCAGGTGGGCCGATGATGTCCTCGTAATCTTGACGGGCTGCCACCATGATTTCGCGGCTGCCGTGCTCGGGTAGGAGCTGACCTCCGCGCTGGGAATCGCCTGCCATGGTGCGGTGTGTTGGCTGCTGTGGCCGTGCAGCGCCGCGCTCGCCGCGGCCGCGAGCTGGCCGGCCGTCTGAAAACGATGTTCGGGATCTTTGGCCATCGCCGTGGCGATCACCGAGTCCATCGCCGCCGGCAGGCCCGGGGCTCGCTCGCTTACCCGCGGCGGCTGCTGCTGCAAATGCGCCAGCATCACCGCCGGCACGCCTGCCTCCGCGGGAAACGGGGTCTTGCCGGTCAGCATCCGAAAAAGCGCACATCCCAGTGAGTACACGTCGGCGCGGTGGTCGAAGCGGACACCGGCGAGGACTTCGGGTGCGGCATAGGACACCGTCGCCACGACCGAACCTGTCGCGGTAAGCCCGACGTCGTCGAGGGCGCGCGCGATGCCGAAATCACCCAATAGCGCGTGCTCGACCCCGCGGCCTTCGCCGGACAGCAGGAAGTTGGCGGGTTTGATGTCGCGGTGCACGACGTTGTGTCGGTGGGCGTAGTCCAGCGCCTTGGCGATTTCGCCGACGACGTGTACCGCCCGCGCCGGTGTCATGGTGCCGGAGCGCAGCGCGTCGTCGGCGTCGGTGCCGTCGACGAACTGCATCGCGATCCACAGCTGCCCATCGTCGGTTTCGCCGCGGCGGTAGATCGACACGATGTTGGGGTGGTCCAGGCGGGCAGCGACATCGGCCTCACGAACGAAGCGGGCACGAAACTCTTGGTTGCGTGACAACTCGGCAGAGGGGATCTTCAGCGCGTCACGGCGTGGCAAGATCGGGTTTTGAGCCAGATACACCGTGCCCATGCCGCCTGTTCCGAGGACTCGCTCGATCCGGTATCCGGCCACCACCGCACCGACGGGAAGCATGGGTCAGCGACCGCCGAGCCGAATCGCGGTGGGGGGTGTCACGTTCAGTAAAGCTAGTGGCTCGGCAGGTGAGCCGCTGACACTTCGGCGGTGAGCCCGTCAGCACCTGGTCAAGCGTGGCTGATTCGTCCGGCGATCTGGCCGGCGATTTCAACGGCTTGGTTTCCCGGTTTGGTGCTGCAGGCGTTAACGTCGACGACGACGTTGTTGCGGCTGGTCAGCGCGTGCTCGCAGTGCTGCTGCGGGGCGAGTTCCTGCTGATGGCTGATGATGTGGATGCCGTTGGAATCAGTCGCGGGTGCGCCGAATGTCACATGAGCCGGGACTTTTCCAGGGTACTGCAAGGTAATGGTTCGGTTGGCGCATTGGTCCCATTGGTGAACCTGGTCGTCCACCGCACCCCGAGCCTGCTCGGCGCTGGGAAACCCGACAACGCTCTGGATGACCATGTTGAGTTTCAATGGATCGGCTTGGTCGATGAGCTCCTGCAGCTCGACGCCCTTGTAGACGTACGTGGCGTAGGCCTTCTCCTGACCCGCTTCCCAGGCGCCGGCGCATTCCTTTTCTACGACCGGGTCGGACAGGTCCCAGGTGGCCGAGATGTCGAAGATTTGCGGGTTCATCCCGCCTATCAGTTGTTTGACCTGATCGAGCGGCAGCAGCAGGCCACGCAGCGCGGACACCGCGACTGTGGGCGTGGGTGGCGGCGCCGTGGATGTCGTCGCCGGTGCCGTTGTCGTGGCCGACGCCACGGCTTTTTGGTGTCCGTTCTCGCGGGTCAACATCAGCGCGGTGATCGTTGCCACAACGAGCAGGACAACCGCGGCGAGCGCCCCGTAGCGCGGCAGCCCCGTGTGCGGCCGTATCTCCGGCCCGGGATACGAACTCACCTCGGCGCCGGGCAACGCCTGCAGCAACGCATCCGATGCTGCTTGATGATACAGCGCCGCGGTTGCCGCCCAGCCGAATTCACCCGCTGACTGGAAGCGCTCAGCGGGATTTTTGGCCAGCGCGGCGGCGATCACCGCATCCAACGCAGCCGGCAGCCCCGGCACCAAGTCTGTCACCCGCGGAGGCGGCTGATGTAGATGCGCCATCATCACCGCAGCAGGCCCGTTAGCGCCGGCCCTGGCGAACGGCGTCTTCCCGGTTAGCAGTCGAAAAAGGCTGCACCCCAACGAATACAGGTCTGCACGTCCATCGAACGGGAGACCGGCCAGCACTTCCGGTGCCGCATAGGCCATCGTCGCGATGATGGATCCGGTCATCGTCAACCCGACATCGTCGAGGCCACGCGCGATCCCGAAATCGCCGAGCAACACGTGCTCGGGAGCGTCGCTGGAGAGGAGAAAGTTGGCGGGTTTGACGTCGCGGTGCACAACCTTGTGGTCGTGCGCATAATCCAGGGCCTGGGCGACCTCACCCAGGATGTGCATCGCTCGCACCGGGGACATGGTTCCCACGCGCAGCGCTTCGTCGGCATCGGTGCCGTTGACGAATTGCATCGCGATCCACAACTGCCCATCCTCGGTCTCGCCGCGGCTGTAGATCGACACTATGTTGGGGTGCTGCAGTCCGGCGGCGACGTCAGCCTCGCGGATGAACCTGGCCCGAAACTCTTCGTTGCAGGACAACTCCGCCGAAAGCACCTTCAGCGCGTCACGCCGGGGCAGCTCCGGGTTTTGCGCCAAGTACACGGTCCCCATTCCACCTGCACCGATGATCCCCTCGATGCGGTATCCCGCCACCATGGCGCCGATAGCGATCATGCGTTACCTGGTCCGGGAGAGGAGCGCTCCACAGCGCAGGTGTCAAAGCCGGATCGCCACATGCTTTTCCGCGCACGCGTCGATCACTGAGGCGGTAATGTCCTGGGTGCGTAGTGTTTCCAGATCTTCCACCGTCACCGAGCCTTTGTCGCTGCGGTGCTGGGCGGCGACGCGGGAGTCCCGGAGCCGCTCGGCTCGCTCGACGACGTTGCGGGCAAACCGCCCGTTCTGCATGACGTCAATACCGTGCCTGCCATCGGGTGCCAGATAGGCCCGTAGCGTCTTACAGGCCATGTTCAGCGCTTCGCGGGCGGCCGGCTCGATGACGGTGGCCCGTGGGTCGCCGTAACGGACCGCGATCTCCACCAGCTCGTCGGGGGTGTAGGACTCGAACCGCAGCTTGCGGTTGAACCGGCCCGCCAAACCTGGGTTCACGGTGAGGAATTCGTCGACTTCCTTCTCATAGCCCGCACCGATGAAGCAGAAGTCGAACCGGTGCACCTCCAGCGCGATCAACAACTGGTTGACAGCTTCCATGCCGATCATGTCGGGGCGGCCGTCGTGGTGTCGCTCCACCAATGAGTAGAACTCGTCCATGAACAGAATGCGGCCCAACGAGCGGTCGATCAGCTCGTTGGTCTTCGGGCCGGAGGCGCCGATGTGCTCGCCACAGAAGTCGGACCGTTTGACTTCGATGATTTCCGGATGTCGGACAATGCCCAAGCCCGCGTAGATCTTTCCCAACGCCTCGGCGGTGGTGGTCTTGCCGGTGCCCGGCGGGCCGACCAGCAGCATGTGGTTGGTCTGGTTGCTGACCGGTAGCCCGGCCGCGAGCCGCAAGGCGCGTACCTCGATCTGGTCCTCGAGCTCGGCCACCGCGCGTTTGACGTCAGCCAGGCCGACTTGGCGATCGAGCAGCGCACGACCATCGGCCAGCAGTTCTGTCCGGCGCTCCTGGTTTTCCTCTTCCTGACGTCGCTCTTCGGAAACTTCAGTGGTCACGTCCCACTTGTTGGTGCGGGTGTTGATGGTCTCCTCGTCGGTGACCACCAGTTGCAGCGCGGCTTCGGCCAGCGCTTGCTTCGCCGGCTCGATGAGCGCACCGTTGATCGTCGCCTTGGACAACCAAATCTGCGTCTTGTCCTCCTCACCGAGCTGGCGGTGCGCCATCCCGCGCACATACGCCAGATCGGCTGCGATCAGCGGGAAATCGTTCGGATCGATCGCCGTCACCGCGGTGTCGGCCAGTTCGTGACGACGTGACTCGCTTCGTAACCCACCGTCGGCGCGCAGCTCGACGCGGTCCGCCCAGTCCAGGGTGACCCGGGCCTGTCCGAGATGGGCCGCTGCGTGCGCAGCCAGCGCGTTGGTCGCCGCGGTGACGGCCGACATGATGATGGCCTGCGGCGGCAAGATGGTCGCCGCGATCGAGATCACATCCGGCCAGCGTTGGGTGGTGAACATCAAGTACGCCCGGATGTACTGGAGCCACTGGTGGTTCTCCCAACTATCCAGCAGCGTCGAATCCTTCAGCAGCCCTTCGGCTTTCTCGTATTGGCCGTCATCGATGAGCGCACTGGCCAGCGCCAGACCGGCATGCGATGACTCGGTCATCGAGATGGACAGATACGGCCCGGCTTTGATCGGCGCGGACAGCTGCACGCCGAGCCGATTGGTTTCGCGGTGCATCCGCGCGCCGTACGCGTAAAGCTCCTGCAGCGTTGACAGCGCCTCGTCTCCGGCGGCAATCCGGCCGAGCCACGCGTCGGCCATCGACGGATCGATCTCAGTTGCCTCGCGAAACCGCGCCTGTGCGGCGACGACGTCAGTTTCGAACAACGCCATGCCCTGGTCGAACCGCTTGCGGGCGGCAACGGTGGTAGCACTGCTGGCCATCGTCTAGTCCACCGGTTCCAGCTCAGGGGTCGTCAGTGTCGTCGGTTCCGAAGATACGTACCGATTCTCGGCACGGAACAACTCGACCTCCACACTGTGGATTCGGCCGGCCGCCCGTACCTCCACCGTCGCCGGACCAGTCTGAGTGATCACCACGTCCGCAGATCCCCGGTACGGCGCGCCAGGCTCGCCGACCGAGATCAGCGTGTTCGGGCGCGGTGCCGCAGTCACAGAACCGTCGACGACGCTCACGGTGGTGCCGGAAATCGGCCGGACGCTGGCGCTCACGGCGATGTCGGGCATACGAACACTATTCCACCGCTGCGTGTCTCGGGTGTGCACGGTGACGCGTTCGCCGGCTCCGGCCATCCGGACGACGATCCGCTTGGCCAACCCGTCTTCCGCCGCAATATGCACCCGGCTGAATTCTCCGGGATCATCGAGGGGCAGCATCAACCGGTTGCCGGATCCCGCCTTGCCTAACAGCACACCCGACGGCCCGATCGGGATGACCAGCGGAGCGCTCAGCGTGCCGCGTCGTACACCTCGTAGCGTCGGCATCGGTCCACAAACACTGGACGCAATCGCCGGCGCCTGCTCCCCCGGCAGGGTTCGCCACATCACGCTCGGCGGAGCCGTCGGGGGCTGCGCGCTGCGCACGGTTACCGTGGCCGTGGCGGTGCCGTCGCCGAACAAGGTGATGTTCTGGATGATCCCGTCGGCGCGCAGCGACCAGGCGTGCGCCAACTTCTCCGCGGTGATGTCGCCTGGCCGGTACCAGTAGGTCGTGAGCCAGCCGGCGTCGCTGCGCACCGAGCGCCACCGTTGGTGTTGGCTGCCCAGCGCCGACCGGCCGAGCCGCCGCTCCACCTCGACGATGTCCGTCGCCGTCGCCACCTTGGCCCGGATACCCTGCTGGCGCATCGCCGCGCTGATCCGCTGTGCGGTCGCCAGCGCAGCGGTACCCGCAGACGTACGCCATTGCAGGGCCTCGGCGTTGTCGAGCGATGCGATGCGCACGATGAGCCATGTTTCGCGTTGCCCGGCATACGGTGGTGTGCCGATCAACGTGTCGTACACCCGCGGGTAGTCTCCGGTGCTGCGTCGTCGCGCCCCCACGCAGACAACACTCATCGATTGGATCGTCAGGCCCAGGCTTTGCCGCAGCTGCGGCAACAGTTCGGCAATGTCGACGGTGTTGTCGGTGTATGTCGACGTAGAGCCGGTGAACAACGTCGGGGTATGCGCCTTGCCCAACAACTGCACGGCGGCCACCGCCACCCCGTCCTGGTACCGGATGCCGCCGCCAGCGCGGTCGTTGGCCACCGTGATGGGCTCGTCGAGCTCGATGGGCCGCTTGCGGCGACGCCACAGCGCCAGCCACGACCACACCGGCTGGCGCCACCACCGGATCACACCGACCATGAGGCCGATTACCAGCCCCGCCGCCGCCCCGGGATAGCTCCCGGCGGTCCACCCGAGTAGTCCGGCGGCCAGAACGCCGACGACGATCGTCAGCTTTGTAGTGGCTGTCATCGTGCCCGCCGGGCCCGCGAGATCAGCGCCGCCAGCACGACCGCCGCCAGCATGACAGCGGCGAACACCAGCGCCATGTTGCGGGCCCGGTGATCCGGTGGCGGTGGCGGCGCTGCCGGCACGATTACCCGGCTCTGGGCGCCCGGCGAAACCCGTTCACCGGCAGGCACATTGAACGTCAACGCGGCGATCGGGTCCACGACGCCATAGCCGACCTGGTTATCGACACCGCGTGGCGGGTTGTGGGCGGTCTGCAAGATCCGGTTGATCACCTGGTGGGCGGAAAGATCCGGGTACTTGGCGCGTACCAATGCGGCCACCCCGCTGACGTAAGCTGCCGAAAAACTCGTGCCCCAAAACGGCATGTTCTTCTCGCCCGGGCGCGACGGTGGGTAGGCGTTGACCGGACCACCGGTCTGCGACGACAACCCCATGATCCCGACCCCGGGGGCCGCGGCGGCGACCCATGGCCCGGCCAGGCTCTTGCTGATCGGCGCACCGGCATTGTCCACGGCGCCCACCGACAGCACAAAGTCGGAAAACCACGACGGCGACGAGATCGTCTTGACCTGATGCCAGTCCCGCGGATCGGCCGGATTCAACGGGTCGAACACCGGATTCTGTGCGCATTCGTCCTCGCCGTCGTTTCCTGCCGCGGCGACGATCACCGCGTCCTTGACGGTGGCGGCATACCAGACCGCGGCACCGAGGGCACCCTGATCCAGCGGGTCAGCGGCCGACACACACGATGTGACGCTGACGTTGATCACCTTGGCGCCCATGTCCGCCGCATGCACGACCGCGCTGGCCAGGCTTGCGACGGTGCCCGCCTTCCGGCGGGCCTGCTGGTCACCGGGCGTGGGTTTGTCGGGTTCGTAGGCGCGCGACGACTGCCGCAGCGAGATGATCACCGCATGCGGCGCCACCCCGGCGACCCCGTCGGGCGCACCGGGTGGCAGCCCCGGCACCTCGGGGTCCTCGGGCTGGTCGGGTGTGGGATCACCGGGCGCATTGGCGGGTTCGTCGGCAGGTGGCGGCGGTGGCGGCGGCGCCGGTTTGGTCTCGGTGATCGTCACCGGGGTGGGCGGTGGCGGCGGCGCGGGTGGTGGTGGTTGACCGCCCGGCGGTGGCGGTGCGGAATCGACGCGCGGCGGCCCCGCCGGCGGCGGAAAGGCCGGCACGGCGGGCAGCGGGGCGGGCATCGGGGCACCCTGCGGAGCGGCCCCGATCACCGACGCCACGACGGTGCCGTGCGCATCGCAGTCCGTCAGTCCGTCCCCACCCATGATGTAGTCGCCGCCGGCGATCACCGGCAACCGTGGGCTGGGGTTGACTCCGGTGTCGATCACGGCCACCGGCACCCCGTTGCCCGTCGAGTATTGCCACGCCTTGCTGATGTTGAGCATGGTGAATCCCGGCGCGGTGACGGCTACGTTCGGGTCGGCCACGGTGATCGGCCGCGCGCAGATGGCACTCTGTCGCATGGGCTGATCAGGCCCCGGCTTGCCGTCCGCGGGCACTCGACCCGGGTCGACGCTTGGCGGCGGAATCGCTTGAGCCACAGGAAGACTCGCAGACAGCACAACGAGCAGCCCAGCCACTGCCATCGGCGAGATCCGCTGCATCCACGCCGCGGCGGTCATCGCATGCGCACCCAGGTAAACACCCCACCGATCCAGGCCGCCAGCGGCAGAGCGGCGATGATCGCGAGTATTTCCAGCCATTCGGCGATCATCCGCACCAGCGGGGTGAACCGCGTGATCGGCACCAACAGCGCCGCCGCCAAACCGACCAGGCCGAAACCGGCCAGCACCACCGCACCCCACAGCACCGCTTCACCCGAAGATGCCGGCTGGTGCAGGACGTATTTGACCACGCCGGCGCACACCGCCCCCGCGGCGCCACCCACCAATGCGATGGCCTGCCGCTTGTCGGCGAACGCACGGCCACGGCTGATGAAGATCAGCACGAACAGCCCGGCCAGGATCGCCGCGTGCACGCTGTGGCCTCGGCCCGGTATCAAGGTGGCCCACACCGCGGCGGGGAGCGCCAAACCTGCGGCGACGCATATTCCGGTCAGCACGTGATTGGCGCGTTTGGCGGCGGCGGCGATCTGCGCACCGCGCGGGGTGGTGTCCCGGGTCGCCTCTTCCTCGGCTTCGGTATCGACCGGCGCAACGGCATCTGCCGGGAGTCCGCTGCTGCGACGGAACAGGTCGCGCCCGGTGACCGACCCGAAATAGGGCGGGCGGATCCGCGCGGCCCACAGCGAGATGGTCGGCGCAAAGGTCAGCAGCAGCAGCAGGCCGACCAGCGTGCACATCCCGAGCCACTGCGCGGGAATCGGCCGCCACATCCGAGCCGCGGCGACCACCCCGCCCAGTCCGCACAACGTCACGACCGTCGCTGCCGCGTTGATGTGACGCCGGGTCAACACCGCGATCCCGCAGGTCATCACCGCGACCGCGAGCGCGGCGATGAACAGGTGGGCAGCACCCAGCGCTCCGGGCGCGGCCACGGCCACACTTACCGCCAGCAGCGGCATGGCAAGCCAGGCGAACGCACTGAGGACGTCGACGCGGTGCGGCCACCACCGCCCCACCACACCCGCCCCACCGGCGGCCAACACACCGGCTGCGCCGGTGACGACGCTGGGCACCAGGGAGTCCGTGGCGACGCGGTTTCGCACAGCCAGCCCGAGCACTACGGCTGAAACCAACGCCAGTATCGCCAGCGCGGTGTGGGCGGCGGTGTCAGTCGAAACGGGTTCGAATAGCTTCTTGCCGATTCGGGCCAGTCCGGTTGACAACGACTCGTACTGCGGCTCGAACGAGTCACCTTCTACCGTGGGTACCAGTACCAGGGTGTCGCCGTCTTCGACACCCAACTCGTCAAGGGTCTTGGTGACGTCGAGCCGGACGCCGTTGGCCTTGTGCAGCTCGTAGCCGACGCCCGTTTCGAGGCCGCTCAATCCCCGGCGCTTGAGTTCGTCATTGAGCAGCTCGACGATATTTTCGACGAACACCTCGACCGGCACCGACGCCGGGTAGACCTGGGAGACGAGGTGTTCCCCACATACCACCGCAACCGCACAGCGTGCCGGGAACGAGACCTTCGCCATTAACGTGGCCTATCGGCATCCGGAACGTATTTGTCAGCCAATGCCGCCGTGATTTCGAATAGCCGCAGCCGGGTTTTTTTGTTGAGTTCGTGTTGTGTGTCGATTATCCCGCCTTTCGCCAGATGCGGGTCGTACGGCATGAATTCCACCGTGGCGCCCGACTGCGCGAATCGCTCGATGAGATAGGTACGGGCGTCCGGGTCATATTCATGGCGGCTATCGTTGAGAATGACCATGCTGCGCGACACCAGTTCGTGATAGCCCATCGAGCGGAGCAGGTCGATAGCGCGGGTTACCGGCAGCGAGGTATCGGCGGTCAGACCGGACACGAACACCAAGGTGTCGCAGGCATCGAACACCGGCTTCATCACCGGGTGCTCCAGGTCGTCGGAGGTGTCCACCACCATGACGGTGTGGGTGCGGCGTAGCCGCGACAGCACCCCGGTGAACATCGACGGCACCAGCGGTCTCGGCTGATCCGACACCCGGTTACCGGCTAATACATCCAGGCCTAATGCGTTCTGGCCCAAGTGCTCCCGGATATCGGCGTAGCCCTGAACATCGGTGTCGTTGAGGACGGCGGTGTAATCGCCGGGCGGCGCCTCGTCGATCCGGCCGGCCAGCGTTCCGAAGCCGGGGGCCGCGTCGATGGCGACCACGTTCTCTGGTCGGCATTCCCGGAACACCGCGCCGATGCATGCGGTCATGGTGCTCTTTCCGACGCCGCCCTTGCCGGAGACCACTCCGACGACGTACTGCTTGCGGATATGACGGCGGATCCGGCCCTGCAATTCACGGTAATGGCGCTCGGCCCGTGACTCGCCCAGGTTTATGGTTTGTAAAGACAGCTTATACACGAACTTACGCCACCCTGAACCGGGCGGAATTTTACGCGGCGCCACCATATCGGAAATGCGTAAGGTTTCCGATACGGAGTCGGGCTGCTGATGGCGCGAAACGGCGGCTTCTCTCCGGGCTGGCCCAGGTTGGTCCGTCGAATTCAATGGCGCCTTCTTCGGGTTTGTCACTATTTGGATGCTAACATGCTCGATAAATCCTTCTTACACAACCTTTCGGTACGAATACCATTCTTGTTCCGCGGGCAGGCGCCGCATCATCCGGTTGACCGCGTCGGCGATGCTACTCGGTGTGCCGGGCGTGACGACCATCCATCTCTTACCCGCCGACGACAAGTGCTCGCCGACCAGTCGCCCTTCCGGGGTGTCGACGATGGTCAGCACGCTCTGCTCAACGTGGGTCCGCGTGGGCCGGCCAGTCTCTACCCCCGCCTGTAGCGCGACGATCGACGACTGCGTTGAGCGCGTGGGATCAGCGGCCAACATCACCAGCCGCAGCTGATCGGCGTCCAGTTCTTGGTTGGTCAGGAATTTCCGCAGTGTTTCTTGGCTGGTTACTCCTGACTGCAGTGCATCGACATCGAGCGTAATCGGCCGCAAGGATGCGGGCGTGCTTGTGCCGCACAATCGCTCGATCTGCGCAGTCAGCACGGCGTTGGCCGCGCCTTCGGCGCTAGCGGTTCCGGCCCCGCCGATGCGGACCAGTTCTTCCGACCGCTCCATCACCACCCACCACTGGGCGAAGCGTGCCAGCAGCGCCCTGGCGGATTGTTCCCCCATGTCAGGGTTGTGGACCTGGATGAGCAGTGCAATGTCGCGGCGTGCGAGCACCGTCAGCCATTCCACAACCGTGGCGTCGACGGTCCCCGCCTCGTCGATTACACCTTCAGCCCGCAGTTCGGCGACGATCGGATGCTCCAGCGCCATCTGCGCCGTCTCGAAGCTGGGCAGAACCGGCCGCAGCCCCAACTCAGGGGCGAGCACCTCGAGGCCGGCGAGCACCTGAAGTACCCACAGTCCATCGATAGTGGTAGTCAACATGCAGGTCTATCCAAGCCGCTGGGGCGCACACCAGACGTGCGCCCCAGCTCAGCATTTCTGCGGCCGCGTCAGACGAAGAAGTTCGCGGAACTCAGGTCTGTGGCGTGGGCCGAAGCGTTCACCGTGTGGATCGTCTGACCGTGTTGCGCAACGGTTTCGATGAGGCCCTCGAAGCCGCGCAGCATCTGGATTTGCGCCTCATAGAAAGCCGCATGCGCTTGACCTTGGAAGAAGCCGGCGATTTGGTCAGTTCGATGCTTGATGTCGTCGTGGTGCTCCAGGAGGATTGCCGCTTGGTTTCCGACACCAGAGCCCAGGTCGTCGACGACGCCGTGGTCGTATTGAATGTTGCCAAAGCTTGTCATATTGATGCGTCCTAACTGGGTTCTATGGCGTGCTTACTCGAATGAGTGCTAGGTGCTGATTCCGGCGTCGCCGGCAAAGCCCGCAAAGCTGTGCGCCGCGTCTATCTCGTGTTGCTCCATGAGTAGCGCCACCTTGCCGAGTCCTTGCGCCAGCTTGGACCCCCACATGGTTGCCTGCGCCAAATCGTGCTGAACCTTCATCGCCGTGTTAGCCGATGAAAGGTAGCCGTCACCCTGCCAGGCAACGCCCATGTTCTCATGGTTGCTCAGATACTGGTTGGCGATGACGTTCGCGTGCTCCAGCGCGGTTTCGATGGCCTGCTGCGTCTGGCGCATCATGTCCGGCGTTACTTGAAGTAGTACCATTGCTTCTCCCTTGCTCGTGCCCCCGGGCGGGACGTAGGGGACAGTGTAGGCACAGCCCAGGTGGTCGCACACTTCACGTTCTTGGACCCAGCTGTCACAGCGGCACCACTGTTAACTGGGCAAAGGCTTTAGCTCTTTTCCGCCAGGTCGCGACCCCTATTTGCACCACCACGCATCGTAGTTCATGCAACATCATGCGCGGTCGCGTGTGGAGCCGAGATGACACGCCACTTACTCAGGCCCGTCAGGCAATAGGCAGCTTGAATCGTCGTGCTTGATCAGCCAATCCCGTGTCGAAGGTTGCGACGGCCGCATTGTGCTGTTCGGCAGCGTGAATCACGCAGCAGTCCGGTAACTTCAGGTTGGTCGCTGCCCGGATCTCGGCCAGCCGTCGCGCCGCGGTGGCAGGCAGGGGCACAGCATCGACATTCAATCGTGCGATAGCGCGCTCAACGTCCGCCATCCGGTTCGCCCGTGCTGCCCCGACATAGATCTCAGCCAGCGAGATCACACTTGCCGCAAAGTTTTCGGCTTGGTGCGCCAGCAGCAACCCGGTCGCTCGGTCGTGGTGCACATCGGCCGGCTCGAAGTGCGCGATCAGCACGCTGGCGTCCAAGACGATCACACCGGCCAGTCCTCACGCAGAGCGGTGAGGTAGTCGGGTCCGTAAACGCCGGCCAGCACACCCTTGGTGGCCTCGATGGCCGCTGCTCGCTTGCAGCCTGCCTGCTCGCGTTCTTGTTGGACGGCCTCGCCGCCTTCGATGATGAGCCGATGCAAAAGCCGCCCGGGTTTTCCGGCTAGCCTTGGCCAGCGGCGCGCGGCAGCGGCAAGCGCCGATTTGATGTCATCCGTTTCGGTAATCGCGTGTCGGCGGCGACTGGTCGGCATACGTCAAGTGTAACACTACGCTGCATGGTGTTGCACCAAATCGCCCCCGAGCATGCTTAATCAGAACCAGTTGGTCCATACCTTCTGACTGGTCGGTGCTCATGGTGCTGTTGGGCTCTTTGTCTCAGCTGATCCCGGTGATGGTGAATAATCCTGTGCTGCCTGATCCTTTCGGGGCAATGGTTGGTGCGGCTGGTGGGAGAACGGCACGTTTGGCGTGGCTCACTGCCGGTACCGATCGTCAGGGTATTTATCGGCCGCTTTCGCAGCCCTGTTGGCGACGAACGCGCTGTAGAGGGCAACAGGGACATAAACGAACAAGCCACCGATTCCGACGAGCATGGCGACCCCCGTCGAGACACAGAGCACCGCGACGAACAACGCGGTTAACAAGCCGGCGAGGACAAGCAGGTACAGCGGTGTCAGGCGCAGCGCGGCACGGTGGCCGGCCACCCATGCTTGATCACTGCGCATCGTCGACGGGATGCGGATTCCGGCCCATTGGTTACGCTGAAGCCGGCCGTTCGCAGCCCGCCAGTTCACCGTGATGAGCACAACGGTCAAGACCATGAAGCTGAGGGCGTAGAACACCGACATGAAGAGACCTACAGATTCCACTTGTTCTCCCGTGCGTGACGTCATTGCCGGCCAACGTACAGATAGTGAAACGTCGGACAGGACAGTATTCCGGGGCCGCCGGGATCCGGATCCTCATCGCCGAAACCTAGGTGGGGCCAGGCTTGGCCTTTTGAAATCATGGCCTCTACAGCTGAGAGCGTCATCAACCGCAAGTTGCAGGGCAAACCTTTGGCGGTCCTCCAAAGCAAAGTTATCGACTTGATTCGTTCACTGGTTACCGACGGCCTATTCGAACTCGGCGATCTGCCAACCGAGAGCAATCGTTTCGGCGCGTGGGATCAGCCGCGTGAGTAGTCGATCCGCGAATACGGGACGTATACGTGGAAACTTCGACGACCAGAATACGTGGCCGTGATTTTGCTGGCTGGCAGGCACCGAAGAAGGACAACGTCTCGCGAAAGCCCTTGAAGCGAGCCGAGGGTCGGCGAAGCAGCTGAACCAGACGGGAAACAGGGTGAAACGTTATGTAGCCTCGGGCGCGCACCTGAAGATTGCCTTCAACGGCCGTCGCACGATCGTGCACGTTGCCCTTACCCGGCCCAAGTCCGGCCGCCACCGGCGACCGAATCGCCAGCGCCCAGCGTGCCGCTATCTGTGGGTACCATCGTTTGATGATGTCAATACAGACGGCGAGGCTGTGATGTCGGCGCGTGACGAGGTTCTGCTCCGCGGTCTCATCGACTGGGTGGCGCTTGAGCGGATCCATAGGCGCGTTGCGCGCGAGAACGCAGGCGAACCGTTAGCAGTAATTCAAGATGAAGTCCTCGAGCTGATCCGCTCACTAGTAACCGATGGCCTCTTCGAATTGGGCGATCTGGCAACCTCAGACCACCGCTTTGGCGCCTGGGGGACCCCGCTCGATGAGTCCATCCAGCGGATTCGCGACGTGTATGTGAACCACTTCGATGACGACCCAGAGTGGTGGTTTTACTGCTGGCTAGATCCCACCGAAAAAGGATTGAAGGCCGCGCGGAAGCCATTGAAGCAAGCCAAGATTCGGCGCAGGACGTATAATGGTGTCAAGTAAAAACGTTGGCTCGATCAGCCACAACCTGCGCCACTCCGCGTTCAGCTCTGCCACTTATCGGATCGACAACCGTCACGCTCGCGCCTCTCTGGGTAGGATTGTTCGATGATGGCAATGCAGACGGCGGGCGTGTGATGTCGGCGCGGGAGGACGTACTGCGCTGGGGCCTCGTTGACTGGGTCGAACTGGATCGAATCCACCAGTACGTGGCTGAGGAAAACGTCGGCCAGCCCGTATCAGTTATCCAAAGCAAAACGCTCGAACTGATCCAGTCACTTGTGAGTGACGGCATGTTCGTACTGGGCGACGTAAAGCGAAATGTCGGCTTCACCCCCTGGAACACCTCTCTCGATGAGACAATACAGCGGATACGAGACGCGTACGTAACGAACTTTCGTGACGAGAACCATTGGATGTGGTTTTGCTGGCTAGATGCCACTGAAAATGGGTTGGAGGCCGCTAAAGCCCTTGCCGCAAGCTAAGATTCGGGCACAGGACAGCTGAGCAGAGCCGAGGACCTAGATTCCCTATCTTTGCCTCGGCGGCCTCGCGCACGTCAATCTGGGTACGATTATTCGATGATGCCGATACCGACGGTGGGGTCGTGATGTCTGCGCGTGACGAGGTTCTGCTCCGCGGTCTCATCGACTGGGTGGCGCTTGAGCGGATCCACTCGATTGTTGCCGAGGAAAACGCGGGCCAGCCCTTGTCGGTCATCCAGGACACAGTTCTCGAGCTCATCCGATCGCTAGTGAGCGACGGCTTGTACGTAGTCGGTGAGCTGAACGAGAGTTCTCGTTTTGAGGCTTGGGATACACCACTCGCTGAGTCGATTCAGCGGATCCGTGACGTATACACAACCAATTTCGATGACGACGCAGAGTGGTGGTTCTACAGCTGGCTGGCGATTACCGAAAAAGGATGGCAGGTGGCGGAGGACATCGAGTCGCGGCGGCAATCTGAGCACACCCAACTGACTGAGCCAGCCTCAAGCTGCTGCACTAACAAACGCTTGGTAGACGACGTGGGTGAGGTGAGTGACGTCGTCGCTTAGTCGCGGCAGACAATTCGACTCAGTAAACACCGTATGCTCGATCAGCCTGCCCTGAGAAGGCTCGGTGGAGCCGAGGACATAGGTGCTGTACTGCGCCCATAACCGCACCCCGGCAACTTCGAAGTATCCACTGCTGCGCATCGCTATCGCCGCAGGACAACGTCTCGCGAAAGCCCTTGAAGCGAGCCGAGGGTCGGCGAAGCGGCTGAAACCAGACGGAAAACCGGGTGAAACGTTAGGTAGCCTCGGGCGCGCACCTAAGCTAAAGCTCGCCTTGAACGGCCGTCGCACGATCGTGCACTTTGCCCTTACCCGGCCCCAGTCCGGCCGCCGCCGGCGACCGAATCGCCAGCGCCCAGCGTGCCACTATCTGTGGGTACCATCGTTTGATGATGTCAATACAGACGGCGAGGCTGTAATGTCGGCGCGTGACGAAGTCCTGCTACAAGGTCTCATCGACTGGGTAGCCCTCACGACGGTCCACGGGGCCGTTAAAGAGGAAAACCCAGGCGAGCCGTTAGCGGTCGTCCAAGACAAAGTTCTCGACCTGATTCGCTCGCTGGTGACCGATGGCCTGTTCGAATTGGGCGATCTGGCAACCCCAAACCACCGGTTTGGCGCGTGGGATGCCCCGCTCGATGAATCCATCCAGCAGATCCGCGACGTGTATGTGAACCAATTCGACGACGACCCGGAGTGGTGGTTTTACTGCTGGCTGAAGCTCACCGAAAAAGGACGGAAGCTCGCGGAAGCCATTGAGGCGAGCCGAGATTTGGCAGAGGGCAGCTAAGCAGGTCAGTTTCTTTCCGCAGCAGTGGCCAACGCCCGGTGGACAGCCCGCGTGAGTTCGGCGACGTCGCCGCTCAGTCGCGCCTGAGACCCTGACTCGATGAACACCGCATGCTCGATCAGTCGGCCTTCACCCGGCGTCTCGGAGCCGATGACATAGGTGCTGTACTGCGCCCATAACCGCACCCCGGCAACTTCGAAGTATCCACTGCTGCGCATCGCTATCGCCGCGGGCAGCGCTGGCGTGTCGACGGCTTCGGTGATGATGCCGACGGCAGCGAGGTCGCGCAGTGTGCAGTCGGCATTGTTACGCACCACACCCTCAGACGGGATTCCGGTGAACCTAAACACGCTTATCGTTTCGCTGCCATCCGAGCCGCCGTCGGGTCGTCGACCACACACCGCGATTCGCGACGGCTCGACTGTGCGGTCCACCAAATGCCTGATCTCCCAGCCTGGCGGAACGCCCAGGTTTGTCAGCCAACGGGGTGTTCTCTCGGCCCGAAGCAGTACCACGTCGCCGACTTCGCTGGCGATCGCGGCGGAAACCGACGACAATGCAGCGAGTCGTCGCCGTTCGGTCGAAAGTCGATCGTTCACCTCGGGCGTCACCTTGTGAATTCGCCTATGCCGCCGCCGATGCCGCCGATGATTCCACCTATGACGCCGAGTATGCCGACAATTGTCGCCCATACGCCCGGTGGCGGAGGGTCTGCGTGGATCGAAGGATGCCCCGGGTCGTTGTGCGTAGGTAGGGGTGTCTCGGGTGCGGGTGTCTGTGTTGCTGGCGGCTGGACGGGATGAGGCTGCGGCGCAGGTTCTGGAGGGGGCTCCGGCGTTGGTGTCTCCTTTGGCAGATGAACCTTAGTTTTCGGAATGTTGTCGCCCGGATCCCAAATTTCGACTACCGGTCCGCCCGACTCATTGTCCGGCCGGTAGCCAATCCGGGTTCCATCCGGGAGTGTCGCCCACTTGCCCAAACCTTTGCCGTAGGTGCCGGGTGGGAGTGGAGTGGCGTTTTGGGTGAGCTGATTGTAGAGATCCCCGATTTGCTCGGGTGTCGGAAGCACGTGGACGCCCTTGCGCTCGCCGGGTGGCAGCGGATCGACGATTTTGTGAATGTCTGACGGTGCTGGATCGCTTCGGCGAGGCGGTAGCCGAGACCTGACTCGCCTGAGTTGACGACGCAAACAGCTTCAGTACCCTCAACATAGGCGATCTTCTACCCGTTGAAAGAGACCAGGATGGCCAAACTTCGCGTGCAACCTTTCGAGGATATGGGCGACCCAGCGATCCTCTTGAACACAGATCAAGATGGAATCCGCATCTTCCAATCCGCGGTGCGATCCGCGCATGAAAGCGGTGAGACAACATTTGAATTCGATGGCATTAAACATCAAGTCGTGCGAGAAGATGGCGCCGCTGACATAGAGCTGGGTCCACAAACGGTTGTCTGGCGGTTCGACGATGCCAAACTTTTAGAGTTGCTCGATTTGATGACGCCGATGGTGAATAGTAGCAAACCAGGTCATCAATATTTCGATGACCTAAAAAGCCCAGTTGAATTGCTGGTGTTGTCGCATGACGAATACAAAAGCCCGCTTGCTTACGGGGAGTTCTCGCAACTCTATCCAGAGTCAAAGTCAACAAAGCCTCGTTGATTGACTCCTTGAGCGTAGACGTTCAAGAGGTTTTCCGGCCACAATGACCCCGTCGTACAAGGTCATCCGACAGCGAGCGCTACGCGGGTGAAAGCCAGGGGTAGACCACGTCGACATATTCGTCGCGGGACACAACCAGCGTTTGGGCGGGCGTGGAAATGTCGACGTATTGATGGCCGTCGCGGCCCTTTTCGCTCAGAACAGCCAGATCATTGATGATTTCGACCGCTTTGACGTGATCGAGTCGCCACACCACGTGAGTCTCTTCGAGGTCGAGATCGGCTGCGCCAGGCTCGATTCGGAATTCGTGAGTGACTCCATCGTGCTCCAGTCGCGATGATCCGTCAGCGTCTGCGTCGCTGAGCGCGGCCCTGAACTGATCCACGCCAGCACCGTCCATGGTCAACAACACGGCGTCGTCTCCGTAATAGAACTCAGTCAGGAAGTTGATGCGAATGACGCTCATGGGTCTTCCCGCACGGTCGGTGTTCGATAGGTCCGATGATAGGTATCTGGGTGGGGGTGAAGAGTGTTCTGGGTGGCGAGCAGCGGTGGTTGAGAGGCGCCCTTCTGTCAGAAAGTGGGCGATTTCGGAGCGCGCTCAATGCTGGTCAGCAGCGAGCGATACAGAATCTCAATCAGGTCCTCAACCTCGCGGTTCAGCCGCGGAAGCGCCTCAGCACCGACGGCAACGACCTGTTCGATAAGCGCCCCGCCGGCAGCGGTGTTGATCACGTAGTGGTGGAAATGGCTATGTATCGTGCGCGCGTCGGCGTGCAGAGTGCCTGAGGAACGCATTGCGATCACCCCGTAACACGGTGGGACGTCGAGTCGGTACGTGCGAATATCGTTGGCTCCGCTGTCGCGCAAGGTGCGGTCGGCATTGTTCAGCACTATTGTTTCGGGCACCGTGCCGGGCACCCGGTAGACGTTGAGGACTTCGCAGCCATCCCAGTGGTGGCCGCTACCGAGTCGCCGCACCAGAACCCTCGTCACGGCGGGGTCGTTGATGCTGCCCGCGGCCCAACCTGGCGGCACGGTGAGATCGGGTAGCCAGAGTCGCAGGTGCGCCTGCGGCACGAAAGTCAGTCCTCCGCTCTGCGCAGCGATCACTTCCGCCAAGGACGACACGGCGCTGGAATTGAAGGGTGCAGTCATGACAGGCCGACGATCAAGCGAGGACGAGGATGCCAATAATCAGTGCTATCAAGATGCTGCCGCCGATCGCGGTTTCGCCGCCTGCAATTTCCAGATCACCAGGGTTAAGAGGGGGCACGTCGATGTGCGGCATTAGGCCTGGGCCAGGTGCCGGAGGAGATGCGGGTGGGGGCGCAGGAATGGTAGCACCGGGGTACGGCGCCAGCAGCGGGTTCTGCGGCCCCCCAGGGACCCCCGGGGCTAGCAGGTTCTGCATCCACGGCGGCAGCGTAGCGATGAGCGACGGATCAACTCCCTTCAGCGGGGGGAGATCGCCTACCGGGCGGTGCTCCCACTCGGTGCTCTTCCCGGGTGGTTTGTAGTCCCAGTGCGGATTATGGCTCGAATCCTCGGGATGGTATCGCCACTCACCACCCTGGTCGTCCCAGAGATGCTCGGCGCCCTTTCGCTGTTCCCTAGCTTTGCTTGGCGGCCCTGGTGTCAGGGGTCCTTCAACGGGAGGGTGAATACCGTCGGGAGCCCTGCCTCGGACTGGTGGCGGAGGCGGCGGGGTCGGCTCTGGGTCGAGTGGAAGGGGCGCAGGCGGCGCCTGTGGTGCCCCGCCCGGCCCGGTACCGAGCATTTGTACGCCGCTGCCGCCGGCATCGGTGGATGGTGCAGGAGGACTGCTCGGCGGGGCCGGCGGATGGGGTGGCGTCGGGGGCGTTAGCAGCTGCGCTGGTGGGTTGGTCGGTTCAGTGTGTGGGGATGGTGGTTTGAGTGTGTGGGCGGCGTCGCCGAGATTGAGTAGAGGAGGTTGGGGCGGGCTGGGAGGCAGGGGTGGTTCGGGGGGGACGTAGGCCAGCGATTGGGTGGCGGTCACGGTGGTGGCGGTGGCCAGGCTGGTGGTGAGTGGCGCGGTGCTGACCGGGCCGCGCAGGGCGGCGGCGTTGAGCATGCCGGGTTTGAGCCCGGCCGCGCGCCCGGCGGTGGGCGGGGGCGGGGAAAACGGTTGGGCGGGCGGCACGTAACTGGTCACCCCGGGCGCTGCCGCGGGCATCGGCGGGGTCACCGGGGCCGGTGGCGCGGTGACGGGCAGGGCCGGACTCGGCGCCGGTGGGGTCACCGCGGCGCTCGGCGGTGGAGCGAACATGCCCATCACCGGGGTTTGGGCGTGGGCCAGGCTCGGGGCCGAGGGGGTGGCCGAGGCATAGGCGTGCACCGCCGCCATCGGCGGGATCGACGAACTCGGGGTGGCGGGGGCGGCCAGCGGGGTGTCGCCCAGCATGTTGTTGGTCGGCCCTGAGGTGGTGGTGGCCGTTGCCGGGCTGATCGCCGCGGTGGCGGCTTGTTCGGCGGTGCTCATCACCGCGCTTAGCCCGCTAATGGCCGCGGTCTCACCGACCTGGGCGGCCGCCATCGCCGGGGCCGCCGCCGAACCGCCGGCCAGCGCGGGCAGCGCCGACAACGCGGCCAGCGCACCACCGATGGTGTCCAATCCCACCCCGTAACCGAGCCCGGCTTGGGCGTTGTTGGGCCACATGAAGCCGAAATACTCCAAATTCAGCGCCACGATCTCCGGCGTCAACGCCCCCAACACCCACGGATTGATCGCCTCATCAGCGGCCTCATGCGTCCGGTTGGCCGTCGCCTGCACATGGGTGACCATCCGGGGCACCGTCATGGTGTGCAACTCACCAGCCGCCTGAGCAAGTTGTGCTTTCAGCAACGCCTTGGCCGACGCATCGGTGACCATGGTGTTCAGCGCGCTCACCGATGCCGCCGCCTGGACATGACCCACACCACTCCACCCGGCAGCGGTGGTCACCGTGTTGAGCGCCGAGGTGACCACCGTGTCTTCACCCGAAGCGCCCAAGGTGGTCATCGCCGCGCTATAGGCATGCATCGGCGCCGCCCCCGCCCCCGAAGTCATCGTCAAATACGACGTCGCCGGATCAATCATCGGCCACGGATGCAGACCCATCAGCCAAACCCCCTGGCGTTAAATGCCGGCCGCGGCCGCGCGCATCACCTCAGTAGCCACCGTGGTAATCATCGCCAACGACTGCGCCCCCGAATACAACCCCCGCATCGCCGCATGCTGCTCCGCGGTCGCCACATGCCCCGCCCCCGCCGCCGCCGCGATCGCGGCGAACCGCGCCGAATCCACATCCGCGGCCATCGGCACCGGACTCATCACCGCCGGGCCCACCGCCGCAGCCACCCCCGCCGACTCACCAGCCAACCCCGCCTCCATCGCCGCCGACGCCCCCACCGCCGCCGGCACCATCCCAAACACCATGCCCAACCTCCTCAAATCGCTGCCTAGAGCACCCCCGTAGGCACAATCGAACGATCCTAACCCCCGCTACTGCTGCCCTGCGTGATCACCGTCAACAACGATGCGGGCGTGGGTCACAGCCTCCTTCTCAGAATTGTCGCTGCCACCACGTGCCGCCATCCCCGCCGGGGCCAGCGGCATAGCGGTAAGGCCCGTACCCGCTGCGGTAGGGCCAATTTCGGCGGGGTTGGGCACACCGACGCGCAGACCGGTTGGTCTGCCACCAGTTGCGGGCTCGAAAGTGCTGGCGGGCCGGGTGTAGCTGGTCAGGCCGGCACCGGGAAACGCGCCCACTCCAACGCCGCCCACACCCTTGACCGCACCGGCACCAGCCGCCGTCCCCACTTCGGCCGCTTCCTGCGCCGTCGCCGGAGAGAACACGCCCCCCATCGACTGCAGCATGGATTGCGGCAGGCTGGAAGCGGTCTGCGCTGCCTGCACCGGAGCCTGGGTAATCCCGGATAGCGGTTGGGTCACACTTGACGCCGCCTCCTGCAGCGGACCGCTAAGCGAACTGAGCTGCTCGGTAATGCCGCTGGCCGCGGACGACGGCGCCTGCCCGGCAGCCTGCGTAGCCCGGCTCGACAAGCTCACCCCGTCCTGCCCGCCGGTGGTGGCCGCTGCCTGCGCCACGGCCTCGCCCGCCGCCGCCGGAGCGGCTGGCGACGCACCGGCGGGGGCGGCGGGGGGCGGCATCGCCAATGCGGCGGTGAATCCGCTCATCGCGCTGGAATACCCCCAACCCACACTCGAATTGTGGGCCCAGTGTTCCCCGTAATACTCGATATCGCGTTCGACGATGGCCGGGGTCAACGTGAAGAGGACACCAGGGTTGGCCTTATCCATCGCGTCCCTTTCGGCCCGGTTCGTCCGGCTGACCACGGAAGGAATCACCGACGACCGCGCCGTCGTGAAGGTGTCGATGGCGCCTTGGGTGACAGTGATCTTGTGCGCGGTCCAGCCTGCGGTCGTCTGTAACCCGGTATTGAGGTCGGTTGCCGCCACAGCGGAGGCGATCGCGCCGAAACCCTGCCACGAGCTGAGGGTGGACGCGGTGTTGGCAACCGAAATCCCCATCGCCAGTTCGTGGTGGGCGGTCTCGGTGATCCAGACCAAATTGTTGCCAATCACCGACGCCGGTGAGCCGGCCTCAAAAGTCGTTGCGATGGCCTCTGGTGGGCCCGTCCACCGTGGGTCGCCCGGCATGCTGGTCCGTTAGCCCAGCGCGGTGCCGTGGATCGCGTCCATGGCAGCGTATGTGCCCGAAGCCAGCGACTGCGCGCCGGCAAAGGCGGTTCGCTGCCCGACATGATCCGCGACTGTCGCCAGGTAGGTGGCACCGGCGGCGTTCAGCGCTTGCGCGAATTCCGCTGAATCCGCATCTGCCGCCATGGGCACCACACCGGTGAGGGCGGCCGCGCCGGCCGCGGTGGTAGCCGCCATTTCAGCACTGATGCCCGACTCGGTGAGCGACGACAAATCGACTGCAGCTGGAATTACCCCGAATCCGCTGGTCATATTGCCTCCCAAGTGCTTCCACAGATACATATCCGCGAACAAGTTGCTTGAGTTTAAGGTGTACGCCACACGCTGTCGACTCAGGCCTCCGCTGCCACCAGCGATGCGATGTAGTCCTCCTACTCTGGGCTTCCTACCAGCACCCCCTCGATCTCACCTTCCGTCGTCACCAACAACCCGCGCCCCGGTGCCAACTGCTGGGCACTCGTCCTGCCGAACACCTTCACACTTGCCGGGTCGTTATCCATGAACAGCGTTGGCGACCGAGATCCGGTTAGCTTCTGCACAAACGGATTCATCACCACCTGAGCGGCCCAGTTACCGGGCAGCCGCGAGGCGATGACGTGCAGGCCGATTTCGCGGCTGCGCTCGATCAACCCCCACAACGGGGCGGTCGCCGCCTGCCTTACCGCCTGATTGTGGGGTCGAAGTTCGTGTTCGTCGTCGATCAGAAGGAAGTGCTGCGGGCCCTCCCACGATTTCAGGTTCAACAGTTCTTCCTGAGTTAGACCCGACGGTGGGAGACGGTCCTGCAGTAGGGCGGCGAGTTCCCTGATCACGGTATCGATGTCGTCGGCGGTGTAGGCGTAGGCCCGCACGTGCGGGCCGCGAATCTGGCCGATTAGCGTCGTCTTCGGGTCGATGATGGTGATCTGGGCCTGCTCGGGACTAAACCTGCTGGTAACGGCACGACCGAACGCTGCCAGCGTCGTGGTCTTCCCGCACAGCTGGCGGCCCATCACCAAAATGTTCGGCACCATTCGGGTCGGCAGCGCCACCGGTTGCAGAGCGCTCTCACCGATCGCGAACGGCAGGTTCAACGGGTCCGCGGCCTCGGCCGTGTCGGCGAAACGCGCGATGACCTCCCGCAGCGGTACCCGCCCGGGCAACCGCGATAGGCGTTCCACCTTGCCGGTCCCGGTGACCTGGCTAATCAGCGAACCGACGCCGCGGGTTCCCACCCGTTCACCGGTGGCCCCGGTCACCTCGGGCATCCCGACCAGCAGCTCGTATCCGTCCCGGGTGAGCCCAAATCCCGGCCTGTCCAGCGTATTTCGTGCGCCCTTGCGCTGCTCCATCGACGTGCCCATCTGCGATTCGTCGGGATTACTCAGCCGCAGCTGGATCCGCGCGTTCGACACGTTGAGCAGACCCTGCTTCTGGCCGACGAACCAGGCTGTGGCGCTGGTCATCACGTGTACGCCGTAGGACAGGCCCTGGCGGGCGATGGCGATCGCGCGATCGCCCATGCCGGGATCTTTTTCATATAGATCGCCGTAGTTGTCGATCACCAGAAAGACGTCGCCGAACTTGTCTTCCGGGTCCGTCCCGCCACCGCCTGCCGCCCCGAAGCGTCGCTCGCGAAACTCCGAGATGTCGATCTGATAGTGCTTGAACGACGCCTCACGCGCGCGGATCAATCCCTCGATCGTGGCGATGGTTCGCGACACCCCTTCGCTGTCGTTGAGGCTGACCACCCCGGCAACATGCGGAAACTCCTCCACCGGATACAAGGCCGCCCCGATGCAGAAGAACGTCACTCGCTCCGGGCGGTACATCAACGCGGCCGACGTCATCAACGTCATCAGCGTGGTGGACTTGCCCCGTTGGGCGGTCGCGACAACCATGACGTTATCCATCTCGGCGTCGAGCACTTGCACCCGTTGCACATGCTCGTCGGGGATGTCAACGATGCCGACCGGGAAGGTCAGGCCCGGGTTCTGCCCATAGTCGACATGCCAGGGCTTACCGCGCCAATATGCTACCAAGGCATCCACTTGTTCGCTGACTTCCAGTGGGGGAAGCCAAATTTGGTGGGGCAAGCGAGCAGGATGCGAAACCAGCGACTCGCGGATAACGTCGAGTAGTTTCTTCTTCCTGAAGCCATCGGCGTGAAAGAGGAATTCGTCAGGTTCCTCTGGTTCGTCGGTCGCCGCCAGGGCTGCGGTGTCCTCGGCGCTGAGCGGCTGGTACTCCCAGGTGAGAGGTCGCGGCTGGGAGAAGCTAACGTCGACCGTCCTGTTTACACTCGCGACCTTCTTGGGTAACACGAACGGCGCCGATAAGTAGAAGCACCGGAACGGCTCCAGGTCGCGCGGACCGACTTTGAGTAGCGCGTAGCCGTTTTCCTTCGACGGGAGGTGCAGTGCAGCATCGCTACCAATGACGTCGCGGGAGTCCTCGGCAGTCTCGGCCCGCAGCGCTACCCGGAACGCGATGTTGCTCTTGGCCTTGCTCAGCGACGACAGATCCAAGCGCTGGCCGCCGAGGGTGAAGAACACGTTGCAGCCGCGGCCTTCCTGCCCGATGTGAATGACCAGTTGTATCCACTCTTGATGATGGTGAAACAGTTCCAGGTACTCGTCGATGATCACTAGCAGGATCGGAACCGGCTCCAGATCCCGTCCGGCGAGCCTCATCTCCTCGTACTCGTTGGCGTCGCGCGCGCCGGCCTCCTTGAAAAGTCGGTATCTCCTCGCGATTTCGCCGTTGATGGTTTTGCACATCCGCTCGGCGAGGTGCCGGTCGTCCTTGCCGAGGTTGGACAGTGAACCGGCAACGTGGGGCAAGCCCTCCAGGTCCTGGGCGGCCGACTCGAATTTCATGTCGACGAAAATGACGATAAAAGCTTCCGGCGAATGCGTCAGGGCGATCCCGTTACACATCGAGAGGAAGAACTCCGATTTGCCCGAGCCGGATGTTCCGATCACCACGGAGTGAAATCCAAATCCGCCGAAGTCTTTTGCGCGGAAGATGACGTACTGCAACTCGCCGCCCGGCTTCACCCCGACCGGCACCATCGCCCACTTATGGTCACCGCGGCCACGGCTTTCCGCCCACAGTCGGTCGACGTCGAGCCGACGTGGATCGCTGATCCCCAATGCTCGCAGCAATTCAGCGCCCTGGCTGTCGGTTTCGGACAAGTCACCAGCGCTCATCGGAGACCAGCGCGCCACCGCCCGCGCATAGCGGTTGGCGGTGCTCTCGGCGAGCATATCGGCCACCGCGTAGAACGCGGCGCGGTGATAAAGCCGCCCTTCGCGTAACTCGAAACGCTGGTCCTGTTCCGCGAAGCCGACGCCGACACCGGGCCGGGTCGCCAACCGTAATACCGTGATGCCGGCCATACCCTTCTGTCCGGTGACACTCTCCCACTGCTCGGGCGTTCCGACGTTGTCGTCGACGATCACCCAATGGGGGCCAAGCATCAACCCCGACGACTCCATCGGTGACGGCATCGAGGTCGGGCTGGTTCCGGCCGGCGTACTCCACGGCCCGCGCCCCTTGCGGTGCAGCTCGGCGTCGAGTGCATCCTCCAACTCGGTCGGCGAGGTGAACACCAACCGGCGCAGTCCGCAGGCGTCGAACATTTCGTCGTGCTGATTGTGCGGCAGCCACACCAGCCAGGACCACTGCTCGGGGTGGCGGGTGACCACCATGAGCTTGAGGTCGTTCGGGCTGTGGTACACCGCCAGCGAGCACAGCATTGCTCGCGTGAGATTGTGCAGTTCGGCCGGCTCCTGCGCGGTGAAGCTGAATCCCGGTTTCGACCGCAGACTCAGCACCTTGCCGATGCCGCGGATCTTGGTCTGCTCCAGAATGAAGTCCCGCAGCGCACCGCCGGTGACGGGTTCGAGTTCCTCGCCGATGGGAACCTCCGGCCACTGCAGCGAGACCGCCGAATCGCCGGCGTGCTGGATCCCGATCCCGAGCCGGACTTCGAGGAAATCCGGGTCGCCCGGGCGGCGCTCCCACATCCGCGGGCCGCCGATCACGGTGTCCAGCTTCTGCGGATCACCGTGCACGAACAGCTGGCTGCGCCGCTCCTCCCGGGCGGCCCGTTGCACCTCCTCGCGGTCCTCATCGAGCTGTCGCAGATAGATCCGGCGCTGCTTCTCCTGCTCGCCCCAAGAAATCCGGCGCCCACGCCCGAGGCGGCCACTGAACATCAGCGCGCCGAATCCGGCCAGGCCCATCATCGGGAAGAATCCCGACTGCAGGGAGCGCACGCCCGAGGTGTACATCACCACCAGGGTGCCGATGATCCCAACCAACAGTGCAGGGATGGCGATCATCAGCAGGATGTTGCGCGGCTCGCGTTCCGGCAGGGCCAGCGGCGGCGCGACGGCCACCCGCACCGGCGGAACGCTGGGCGGGGAGTTGCGTGCGCTCCTGACGAATCCGCGTTTGGACATCGCTAACCTCCCGCCGTCTGGGCATTTGCATCGGGGATGGGCGCCACTGCACCACCTCCGGCGATAGTGTCGCGCTCCAGCAGCGCGGACTCGTGGCTGATCGCCGGCCCGGCGGCGAACGTCCGAATGATCGGCCAGGGTGCCTGCACGGCGCTGCGCGGGTCAAGCGCCAGCGCCTGTAGAGTCCGGTTATCCCATTGGATTCCGTACCGAACACCTTGCGGTGAAAGCCAATACAGGCTTTCCCGGCTGACCGCGGTAGCGACGCCGCTGGTGGTTGCGACGAAGTTGGCCGCTCCCGGCAACAGCAGGGTCTGATTGGCTTCCACGGAGTTGGCGTCGCGATCATTGCGGACCAGACGGACCAGGCGCGAGTCCATGCTGATCGGAACGGGCAGACCGCGGCCGGTGAAGATCGTGATCGCCGCTTGCGGGTCGGTGGTCTGCTTCCGCCACGCCACGCAGGTCACCGGATTTGCCGATGTGTCGACGAAATCCAGCCTGCTCGTGGGGTAATAGTCGACATCGAGGGCGTCGACGACGGGAATGTGGATCAGCTTATCCGGCGAGATCAACGTGGGTGTGGCCGAACCGTGCGAATCCGCAGTGCGCAGTAGATCCGCGACGAAGCTGGTGATCTGTTGCACGCCATCGGGCAGCAGTACGTAGAAGCCATTGACGACGCCTTGAGCGTCCCGGGTCGCCAGCACACTACCGACCGCTGATTGCGGTAGCCACCGCGATGGTGCGCCAGCTTCCGGAATCACAGGTACCGCAAGGGGTTCGGTCGACGGCATCGCATCGAACAAGGCGTTGGAGATCTCGATCGGGTAAGTTACTCCGGGATCGAGACCGAGGTTGAAGGTCACCGACCTGTCGGTGGGGTCGATCCGCGACCGGTGGCCTCCCCAGATCACATACGTCGCGGCCTTGTGGGTGACGAGCACAGCCTGCGCGGGCGCCATCGCAGCCGCCCGACCAAACGACGACAGCTCACCGGCGATGGACGTCACCACCGGCGCCGCACCGGTCCCCCGGGCAGCGGCGGTGTCGCAAACCGACCACGCCGACGTGGGACTCGGCGTGACCGTAAGACTGCCCGGCACACCGGGGATTCCGATCATCGGGCCGGTCGGATACTTGGCGATCTCACTGGCCTTGACCCAGGCCGGCGCCGCGGCATTACCGACCGCCAGTCGCGCGGAGGTCAGGTTGAGGGCGGGGTAGAGTCGCTCGTTGATCTTCGCGTACACCGCACCTGTGTCACGGTTGCCGATGATCGACGACTGGCCCGCCAGTCCGGCGGGCTTCATGATGTGCAGCAATGCCATCCAGCCAATGCCGATTAGGACGAAAACGATCGAAAGCATTACGGCTGCTTGTTGTTTACGGTCGTCGTGCTTCATCTGGACCGAGAAGCGCGTGATCGCCGCCTTCAGCCGGCGGTTGTAGAACAGATGCCCCGAATTCTGGTCCCGGTTCGACAGATTAAGTGGCATGATCAGTATCCTCTCGGCGGACGATTGACATCCGCCTGCTGTACGAGCGCAACAAGATTCACACCGTCCGCGCTGACACCGTAGCGATGCATGACATAGTTCATCGACGCGCAGATGTTGGCGACCGGATCGAAGATATTCATCGAGGTACCCGGTTGGTGGTAGCGGGCGAAGGTTTCCGGGATCGTCTGGGTGATCCCGCGCGCGTATCCCATGCTGTAGCCATCGGCCTGGACCGCGCTCGGGCTGGCGGCCGGCTCAGATGCCACGGCAGCCGGCCGCCCGCCGGATTCTCGGGCGATCAGGGTCTGGTATCCCCGCAGCCAGTTGCGTCGAGCCGCCGGGTCGGTGATGCCCAGGTGATCCAGCGCCGCGGCGATATGCTTCTTGACCTGTCCGGTGCCGAATGACCTGTCATATCGCACATGGCGGTGGTGCGGATAGGTCAACCGCCTCGCGCGGTGGGCGAGCAGACGGGAATGCTGGCGGGACCGGCGTAGTGTGTTCCGCTGCAGTCGGATACGAGTTATCATGCGCTGCACTGCCTCTCGGCGCCCAACCGGAGTTTCTGCCGCCGGCATCGAGTCGGCGTTTGCGTCGTCGAGCATGGCTTGGGTTAGGCCACGCCCCCGGGTGTGGTCGGCGCGCGCAGCGGCCAGCACGGTGGCCAGTCCGGTGTCGGCGCCTGCCGCGTGTCGCAGGCCCGCTATGACCTGCCGGGCCGCCGGGGCGGTGGGCCCCATCCCGGGACGTGCGCTTGCCACGGTTAGCCGACCCGTATGGTGCCCAAGCGTTCGCGGTGTCTGGATGGGGCCGCCATCTTGGTAGGTGCCGCCATACAAACGGCGGCCGCGTGCCAGCAGTTCGGTGGCATGCGCCTTCAACGGATCCGCTGTCATTGGATCTCCGCGCCATACCGTGCGCGATTCTCGGCCGCTGCCTCGTTTCTTAGTGCGGTGATCGCAATGTTCAGCCTGTCAGCCAGTTGCCCGTGGCTGTAGCCGGTCACCACATCCGGGTGCAGGGTCAACTCGACCAATCGGCCGTCTGCGTTTGCGACGGCGTGGATGTCGCCGAGATCGACGCTGTAGGTGATCGTCTCGGCCTGCGCGACGAGTGCCTCCCACTTGTCGGCAGCCGCGCTCAGATCGCGCAGAACCGCTTCGACGAGATCTTTGTCGCTCAGCTGCATACGACTGCCCGGCCGCGGCGCCATGACGGTATGTCGGCCCTTCCGACCTTTGTCAACTCACGCTTCATGGGCTTGCGGTCCACCTGCTGGCCGGTGCTGCGCTCAGGGCCTGGAACCAGGCGAAGTGGTAGTTCGCAGAAACCGTGTCCCCGCCGGCGATTCCTTCGGTGGCGGCCAACAACAGGCAGTTGAGCAGCAGCGCGGCGTCGACATCCGGGTACTGGGCCAGGACTTGGTAGCGCGCGGTATCCAGGTGCACGCGTAGCAGGTCGAGTTCGGCCTCCACTACGCCGGTTCCGGCGGCGCCTGCTTTGGCCAACGTGTGAACCATCCGCGGCAGGCCATCGCGCCAATGCGTGGCCTCGCCGAGTAGCCACCCCAGATCGTCGATCATCGGCAGCTCACGGGGTCGCGGCGAGGGTTCTACGGCGTCGAACCCGGCGGCCGAGCCCAGCGATGTGCCCGGGGTGTAGGCGACGGATCGCGTCGCCTGGCCGAGCAGCGCGATGGCGTTGCCGGTGCGTCGCTCCGGCGTGAGCAGCCGTACTTCGGATGGCAGCACGATGCCCGGTGGTATCCAGCCGCAGGCGAGGTCCGTCACCACCACGGTGGTGCCGTCCGCCCGGTCGCCAACGGCCCACCGCAATCCAGGTTCCTGACGGGCCACAAATTCCAGGCGCCGTTGTATGCGCTCCTGGTCGGTCTCGCCCGCGGGAGAAGCCTCCCGCGCGGGCGCTTCAATGGCGGGCTCCGGCTCGACACTCGAAGCTGAGGGGATCTCGGCATCCGGCGCCGACGTGGTAGCGGCAGTGAGCCCTTGTGTCGTGTCGCTATCGGTGTGGTCGAGATTCGTCAGGCGCAGGTACTGCGTGGGCCATTCCGGCACGACGTTACGGAGGTGACGAACGGCCGATTCGACGCGTCGGGTGGCGAAAGCGCGGGCACTGTTGATTACTCGAGCTTCTTCTGCTTGTCGGACCACGTCCGCGAGCACCGTGCGCCTGATATTCCGCACTTCGATGTTCGCGGCGTCGGCTATCCGTTGGAGGTCCGCCCGAAGATACTGCGCGACCGCAGCGCTCTCGTCGGTGACCGTGGACAGCTCGGCAGGCCACAATCCGCCGGTCACCCAGGGGGTGCAGTCGACAGGAGAGCTGAAAGCCGGAATCGTCAGAGATTCTCGGGTCGCTCTCCGGAGGCGCTGGCGCGCCGTCTTCCGGCCGAAGATCGCCACCGGCCAAGCCTACCGTCAACGCCGAAGCTGTCAGTTCACCCGTCCTCCCCAGGTTTGTGCAGGTCAGGCTGATAAATCGGCGCATGCCGAGGCGTTTTTCAGCTGAATTGTCAGGACAGCGGGGGTCTGCGTAGCGTGGTGGCATGGCTGATGTGGGGCTGCAACAGCATCTCGATGAAATCCGTGCGCTGCTGCGCCGGGCTCGAGAGTTGTTCGGCGCCAATCCGGTCGAGCCGCCAACCGATATCGCGCCCGATCCCGACAGGGTGCAGCCCTGGCTGCGTTAGCCGAAAAGGCCTGGTTCACGCCTTGCTGTCACGGGGACGCAGATCGTGCGCCATCAGCTTCTCGATCGCCGCGTCGATGTGCTCGGTGGTGGGAACCTCCGCGGAGGGGGTGTAGCCGGCGGCGACGATCTCGGCGCGGACTTCCATCAGTGCCTTGAGGTAGGACACGTCGGCGGTCAGCAAGATGCCCTGCGCCAAAGTTTGGGCGTCGGCGTCCATCGCCGCCTCGCTCAGCGCGACGCTGTACATGTATCCGCCGCGGCAGGACCGAAAGAGGATATGCCCGCTCGGGTGAACGGTGTCAAAAGCGGGATTGGCCTCCTGGGTCATGGCGCCGCTCTCCCCCGCAAGCGGGGGGACCCCCACCTCATCGCTCTGTCGCTCTGCATCGTCGCCGGCGCGGGTCATTGACGCTCGTCAGAGGTGCTTGAACTCGTCGGCGGCCGCGTCTTCGTGCTGTTCCCACATGCTGGCCGAGGTTTTCAGGTTGTGCGCAATCTCGGCGTGGCTGTCGGCTTGTTGTTCGTAGCACTGCCGGCGTTGCTCGAGTAGCTCACGTCCGGCCTCACGCAGCTCGCTGAACACCGGACCCAGCGAGTCCAAGCTCTCTTGAATTGCCTCATGCGTCGACGGGACGGTCCGCAGATAGTCGGCGGTCTCTTCGTGGTGGGCGGCGGCTGCCCGCAAGTTCGCGGGCACCACATGGATCCGATCTGCCATCCGCTGTCTCCTTGTGACGAGTCGGCGTGCTCCGCCGACAGATTTCTATTGTGCTGCGGCGGTGACAACCGCCGGCCTGGTGGGTGTCGGTGGGTCGGTCCTGGCCGGTGCGTCGGCGGTTACCGGCGCGGGCGGATGCTGCCAGCCTAGAAAGCTCGGCCCGCTCACGGCGGAGATGTTTTGGATCTGACCGTCGACGAGCGCCTCGCGGTGGCCGAGGGCCAGCGCGTGACGGGTGGTGAACATCCCGATATCTCCCGGTTCGACCTGTAACGGGTCGATCGGGTCAACGACCGGAGTTCCCGGAGGCGGGATGTTAATCCCCTGCTGCCGGAACGCATCTGCGATTGGTGCTCCGCCGGCGGCGGCTTTGATCACCGCGGCCAGCTCGGGGCGGGCGGCGGTGACCGTCTCGCCGTTCGGCAGTGTGACCGTGGTTGGACCCGTCGCCGGTTCGCCGGCCTCGTCCTCGGTCGCGTTGTCGTCACTTGGCCGCGGCGACGTCTGCCCGGTTGACAGCTGGTCGTCGCATCCAAGCCCCGCGTCGTCGAGTGCCCCCGGGCGCCGCTCCGCCCCAGTTCCGGCCGGCAGGTCGGGAAGCGCAAACCCGCCTGGGCCGCCCCAGGTGGGTGTCGGCGCTGCTCCCCCACCCAGGTTCGGCAGCATCGGTACCGGTGAGCTCAGCGGTGCTGACGAACTGTGCGCCGGTATGCCGCCGGTCGCCAAGCCCGGATCCTCAGCTGACAGTTCGTCGAAACTGGGATCAATTCCGGTATCCGGCAATGCTGCGGGAGCCTGGTTGGCGCCCGGTAACTCCCGCTCCGCATCACCTTGGTCACCCTTCGCTGAGCCGTAAAGAGATGTGCACGCCGCCATCAGTGCCGACTTCGATGCGTCATCAAGGTTGGCGCTGTCTACCGCGGTGCGCATTTCTTCAAGCTTGCCGATCAAGAAGCGTTGAAAGTCACGCGCTCCTGCCGGGGTGTCCAGATCGGTTCGCTTCCGTAGCGCCGCCTCCACATCGTGCTGCAGTTTGTTGAGCGTTTCCCTGCCGTCGACGGTGTTTTGGTGCGCATTCAGAATCGCGCAAACGACCTGCAGGTCAAGTTGAGCGGTGGCGGAATTTTGGTGTGCCAGAGTAGCTTCCGTGAGCCGGATCGCGTCGGCCGCGTCGCCCTCCTGACGGTCGGGAACGGGCCCGAACAGATCCGGATGGTGGGTGCGAATCGTGGCGAGAAGTGCGTCCAGCCGTTGCGGACTCGCCACAAACATCGTCGCGGCATCACCGAGCTCATCGCCGGTCAGTCCGGTTCGCCATGCGTTCGGGTCGCCGGTGCATTGCGTGACGTGCTTGATCGCCGCAAGCACATCATCAGTGGTTGTCATCACCTAGCCGCATGGCCATGCGCCCGACGGCCGAGGTGGCGCGGCACCAACATGCCGGCGACAGTAGTCACGCAGGTCCCCGCCGACAATTCAGCTCCGCGCACGTCGGTCGACCAGCGCACGACTGGATATCCCGTCAGCCGGCAGAAGCGCCGTACGGCGGGCACAACGACTCCAATGCCGATTTTTGGGCGCGGTCGAGTTCGCGGGCATCCGAGACGATCGCGATGATTTCCCGTTGCTTGGCAATCAGGAACATATGGAATGCCCGCGCGCCCATGGGTGTATCGATCGCGAGGGCAACCTGATTGTGCACAGCGGTCTCGATTTCCGCGGCGATGGCGTCGAGGCGGCTGACCCCCTCGACGGTCGCGGCATGGGCGCTGGCGAGTGCCGCCGCCAGGGCGTGGTCGGCGTCAGCCAGCTCGCCGTGCCGACTTTGTAACGCCGCCTGCCTGGCCCGGATAGCAGCCACCCCGGACCCGGCCTGTTCTGCCATGGCATCAAGGTACTCAGCCGGCCCACGGCCAACAACTCAACCGGCTGGCGAGACTGCCTAAGTCAACGGGCGCCGGATCTGCACGTTTGTGCCCAGCGGGCTGATCCGGACCGCCGCACCGGCGTGGGGCGCTTCTACCACCAGATTGTTGCCGATGGCCAGTTGCACATGGCCCATATGCGGGAAGACGAGATCGCCCGGCCGGACTTGCGAGCGTGGCACCACGATTCCGTCGTGGATTTGTTGGTAGGTGGTGCGGTCGAGATGGACTCCTGCCTGCGCATAAGACCACTGCGTCAAACCCGAACAATCGAACCGGTCGGGGCCTGTCGCGCCCCAGACATACGGTCGGCCCAACCGTGACAACGCGGCTCGCACAGCGGCGCCGGCACGGCTGTTGAGTGGCGGCAACCGCAACCCGGTCGGTCTGCTGTCGCGCCGCCGTCGTATTCGGTAACGCAGTGCCCGTAATGTCGCAGCGTGCTGCCGGGCCTGGTGCTGCGCCGTTTGCACGTGGGCTCGCTGCGCCCGCAGCCGCGCGGCGCGGCGACGGATCGCCTCCCGTTGCGCCATCGGAGTATCCGGGATGGCGGTGTCGGCGCGGGCCTCGTCGAGAACACCTTTGGTCAACCCGCGGGCTTGGACGTGATCTTGTTGGGCGCGGGCGCTGACCGTCGCAACGGCGGCATCGGTATCTGCAGTCGATTGCAGGACTTGTCGGCTGTGGCTGACCGTGCGGCGGTAGAGCTCATGTCCCCCGCCGGTATTCAGGCCAGCGGCTCGTTCTAACAATCCGTCGAAGTGGGTTGTGCTTGTTTCCAGTGGCGCTGGTGCTCCGCCGCCGGCGAACAGTCGATACGCCCGGTTCAGTGCTTCCAGTTCGCTTCCGCTCACTGGGGTTTCTTTCCGTCAGTGTCCTCATCCGCGCCACCACGATTGATCATGTCGGCGAAGGCCCGCACTCGCGCTAGTGCTCCCGGGGCGATGACACCCCGATTACGGATGTCCCACAGTTCCTCGGTGTTGACACCGACCAGTGCTGCGATCACCGGCTCAGGCAGTGACGACTGCGCACATGCCTGGTCGAACCGCGTGCTCAGGCTCATCGGCATACGTTGGAGCAGGTTGCTGCGGGTTGCCTCCAGGGCTTGCAGATACTCCATGAGCCGGCCCGCGGAGTCCGACCCGGCATTGACGGCGACCCGCCAGGAATTGGCGGCCAGCATCTCGGCCTTCGCGCACTGAGCGATCACGGATAGAATATACGTCTCATATTCGTTTGACGTCGTCGCCGGTAGGCGGGCTATCACCGAGTTGATCGCCTCAAGTTGCGCTTCGGCATATCCCTCGAGGACTTCGGTGTCGCTGTGCCGATCGACCACGAGCGCTCCGGCGGGTCGCGTCGGCATCACCTCGGTCGGCTCGGCCGCGATCAAGCGGGCCAATTCCGCATCCGCATCACCGGCGACGACTAACCGCGAGTAGGTCCCCGGCGGCAAGCCCAGACCATTCTCAACCTTTTGAACTGTGCTTTTATGCGGTTTTCGGGTGCCGCGCTCGAGGTAGCTCAGGCCCATGACGCTGACGCCGGTGACTGCGGCGAGGTCGGCCAGTGACCAGTCGCGCGACTCGCGCAGGGCTCGGATCGCCGCTCCAGCCGATTCGCGACTCACCGCAGCGCTCCGGCCATATCCGGATGGTACACAGACCAATCCCCGGACAAGCGGATATTCGTATTTGCCTCGTTTCTCTTGCAATCTAGAGTGTTGATATATACGCTTCCGTCTACGTTCTGGTTCAAGAGGAGGCAGTGGCATGGGGTATCCGTGTTCGATCAACCCGGAGTTATGGTTCGGCTACACCGATGACGATGGCGGCGACGGTGCCGCCAAGGCCCGCGCATATGAGCAGTCGGCCACCCGGGCGCGGCTGCTTTGTCTGCGCCGGTGCCCGTTGGCGCAGCAGCAGCGCTGTGCCGGCTACGCCGTCGAGCACGGTGAGGAATACGGCGTTTGGGCCGGCGTCAAACTTCCCGGCGGCCAGTACCGCAAGCGGCACCAGCTTGCGCAAGCGCACACTATCCTGCGCCGAATCGCCGCCGGTGAGATCAACTCACGACAACTGCCCGACAATGCCGCGCTGCTGGAGCGGCGCGAGTACCACGCCGTTCGGGTGCCCACGGCAGTGTTCCATCTGCCGAGCGGCCGCATCGATCCCCGCTCAGCCGCTTAGTCGCTGAACTGCCCGGCCGTACAAACGCTCTTAATTTGGGTAACCGTTACGCTGACCCAGCCGGCCGACCCAGGGGGCGTAACCATGACCTTCGACCTGACACCGACGGCAGCGCAACACGACCTGGCGCAGCGCACACACGAGTTCGCCGAGTCGGTGATACGGCCCGTCGCGCTCGATTACGACCAGCGCCAGGAATTCCCGTGGCCGGTGCTCGAGGAGGCGGCCCAGCGTGGTTTTTATAGCCCGTTGTTCT
>NZ_JBOHHI010000067.1:0-23400 GCF_050700595.1 Mycobacterium sp. | reverse complement strand
GAGTGCGCAGCGCGATGAGGAGGAGCCGGGCAATTGGCGCTAGACCACTCCGCGTAGCCCGTCGGCGCCGAACACCGGCTCGAGCATCGCGGAAAAGTCCGGGCCGCGGCGCAACACGTGCCCGCCGTCGACGTTGATGACCTGGCCGGTGATCCAGTCTGCGGCGTCGCTGAGCAGAAACATCGCCATGTTGGCGATGTCGACGACCTCACCCACCCGCGGCAGCGGCGTACAGACCCGATAGTCCTCGCTCAGTTGCGGCGAATCGGTGATCGTTGCGACCAGGTCGGTGCGGATCAGCCCGGGCCGGATGCCGTTGACCCGCACCCAGGATGCGCCGAGTTCGTCGGCGGCCAGCATCATCATGTGGTCGACCGCCGATTTCGTCACCCCGTAGGCGCCGAACCAACGGTGGGTGTTGCTGGCCGCGATCGACGAGATCCCGATGAACGATCCGCCGCCGCCCTGGACCAGCTGCCGAGCGGCGTGTTTGAGCACGTGCATGGTGCCGTTGACGTTGAGGTCGACCGTACGTCGCCAGGCCTCGGAGTCGATTTGGGTGATCGGCCCGATGGTCTCCGAGCCGCCCGCGCAATGCACCACGCCGTGCAGCCGGCCGTGCCAGGCGTTCGTCGTGCCGATCACCCGTGCGATCTCGTCTTCGTCGGTGACGTCGGCGGACTCATACCGGATCGAGCCGCCGTCGGCCTTGTGTGCCGCGATGTCCTCGGCGGCCGCCCCCAGCCGGTAGGCATCGCGACCGATGATCATGACATGTGCCCCGGCCGCAACCAGACCGCCGGCCACCGCCTTGCCGATTCCGCTACCACCGCCGGTGACCAGGTACGTTCGATCGTCGAAGGAAAGTTGCATGCCAACTCCTCACATCGAAATTTCTGCCGAGCGTCACGCTAGCGTGGCCTCAGCCGCCGAGCGTCACGGCAGCGTGGCGCCGGGTCAGAGAGCGGTGTTACGGGACGTCGGGCCGAGCCACCTTCGACGGCTTCGCTGTACGCCAGTCCTCGACATCGGGCGGCAGCCCGACCGGGTAGCGGTTCTCGTTGCGGGCCGCCCAGTGCGCGTGCCCGAGTTCGTGAACGTGGAACGCGTGCCGCAGCGCCTCGGTGAACCCCATCGCGTCGGAAGCGGCATTGACCGAATCTTTGACCAGCAATGCGGCCATCGTGGGCCGCTCGGCGATGCGCCGCGCGAACTCCAAAGTCTTGTCTTCCAGCTCATCGACCGGAAAGACCTTGGACACCATGCCGAGCCGGTAAGCCTCGTCCGCATCCAGCGAATCACCGGTCAACAGCAGCTCTTTGGCTTTGCGCGGCCCGAATTCCCAAGGATGAGCGTAATATTCGACGCCCGGCATTCCCATCCGAACCGCGACGACGTCGCTGAACTTCGCGTTGTCGGCGGCGACGATCAGATCGCACGCCCAGATCAGCATCAACCCCGCCGAAATCGCGTTGCCCTGGACCTGGGCGATGGTGATTTTCCGCAGATCCCGCCAGCGGCAGGTGTTCTGGAAAAAGAAGTGCCATTCCTGGAGAAAGGTTTTCTCGGCGATGGGTTCCCTGGTCGCGCCGTACCCCCGGAAGGTCGGATGCTGGCCCGGCCCGGGCCGGCGTTCTGCCAGCGCCGCCTCCGAACCCAGATCGTGTCCGGCGGAGAAGTTCTTACCGCGGGCCGCCAAGATCACCACCCGAACCTCGTCGTCGGCCTCGGCGCGGCAGAACGCCTCATCGAGCTGCACCAGCAGGGTGCGGTTCTGGGCGTTGTGCGCGTCCGGCCGGTTGAGCCAGATCCGGGCGATGCGACCCTCGTCGAGGGCTTCGTAGGCCACCAGGTCGGCGGAGTCGCCGTTGACCGCGCCGGTGGCTTGATCAGGAGCTGCCATTGACGCCCACCTCGCTTGTTTGCGCTGCATATCCGCATCGGATGCATTGCACATTACGGCCAGTACGTAACGCCCCCGCGGGCGGGTTGTCGGTGGGTCGACGAGGAGGTTTCCGGCGCCGACGTCGCACACAGGGCCGGATGGCGGCGACCCGCTGCGCCCGGCTGCACCGGGCTTGCGATCGCCGCTAAACGACTTCGCATACAGTTGTGTCATGCCTGCTAAATCTGATTCTAGTGAAATCGGCGAGGTGGAACCGCTGGCCCACAGCACCGCACGCCAGGCCAGGCGTGTCGTGGCGGCGTACGCGACCGACGCCGACGAATGCCGGATTTTTCTGTCGATGCTCGGTATTGGGCCCGCGAAAACCGAGACCTAAATGGCTCCCCGGGCAGGTAAGGGCTTCGGGGATTCCGACTTCGTCGTGGTGGCCAACCGGCTGCCGATCGATATGGATCGGCTGCCCGACGGGAGCACTACCTGGAAGCGCGCTCCGGGCGGGCTCGTCACTGCGCTGGAGCCGCTGCTACGGCGCCGGCGCGGGGCTTGGATCGGGTGGCCGGGAGTTGTCGACGCCGACGAGAAACCCATGGTCGAGGACGAGTTGCGCCTGCATCCGGTACGGCTGTCCGCACAGGACGTCGCCGAATACTACGAGGGGTTCTCCAACGCGACGCTGTGGCCGCTGTACCACGACGTCATCGTCAAACCGATTTACCACCGCGCATGGTGGGATCGTTACGTCGACGTCAACCGGCGATTCGCCGAAGCCACCTCACGCGCCGCCGCCCACGGTGCAACCGTGTGGGTGCAGGACTACCAGCTACAGCTCGTCCCCAAGATGCTGCGCGAGCTGCGGCCGGACCTGACCATCGGGTTCTTTCTGCACATCCCTTTTCCGCCGGTGGAACTGTTCATGCAGATGCCGTGGCGCACCGAGATCGTGCAAGGCCTGCTCGGCGCCGACCTGGTCGGGTTCCATCAGACCGGGGGTGCGCAGAATTTCCTGTTCCTTTGCCGACGTTTGGTCGGCGCGAACACCTCCCGGGCAACCGTCGGGGTGCGGTCGCGGTTCGGTGAGGCACAGATCGATTCCCGCACCGTTCGGGTGGGCGCGTTCCCGATCTCCATCGACTCCGCCGAACTGGACCGGAAGGCCCGAAATCGCAATGTTCGGCGGCGGGCCGGCGACATCCGCACCGAGCTCGACAATCCGCGCAAGGTCCTGCTCGGCGTCGACCGGCTCGACTACACCAAGGGCATCGATGTTCGGTTGAAGGCGTTCTCCGAGCTACTCGCCGAGGGCCGCGTCAAGCGCGACGACACCGTGCTGGTCCAATTGGCCACCCCCAGCCGCGAACGCGTGGAGAGCTACCAGGTACTGCGCAACGACATCGAACGCCAGGTCGGCCACATCAACGGCGAATACGGCGAGGTCGGCCACGCGGTGGTGCATTACCTGCACCGCCCGGTCCCCCGCGACGAACTCGTCGCGTTTTTTGTGTCCGCCGACGTCATGCTGGTCACCCCGCTGCGCGACGGGATGAACCTGGTGGCCAAGGAGTACGTCGCGTGCCGCAGTGACCTGGGCGGCGCGCTGGTACTCAGCGAATTCACCGGTGCCGCAACTGAACTCCGCCAAGCCTACCTCGTCAACCCGCACGACCTGGAAGGTGTCAAGGACACGATCGAGGCGGCACTCAATCAGTCCGACGAAGAAGGCCGGCGCCGCATGCGGGCCATGCGACGCCAGGTGCTCGCTCACGACGTGGACCGCTGGGCCCGGTCGTTTCTCGAGGCGCTCGCCGAAGCACATCCGCAGAAGGGGTGAACCGATGGTATGCCCGTAGCGGCGCTGCAATAATCGACCGATGATCATCTCCCGTGGCCTGACCGCAGCCGCCGTCATGGCACTGGTGACAGTGGGGTCGGCCAGTCCCGCCAACGCGCTCGGTCCGCCGCAGGACGGTGAGCCGGATCATATTAACTAGAACAGGTTCGCAGGGTCAAAGATCGGCTAAATTAGACAAATGTTAGTAGTTTATCCAGGTCAGACTCATTGTGACGTATGTCATTCTGGAACGTGTTCTAGCCAGCGGCAACGATGCGGGATGCCTCGCGAACAGGGTCAGGACTCCATCAGCCCGGTCGCGGCGAAGTTACGCTCGGGATTCCGCCCAGCAAAGTAATCATGCAGGGTGGTGCTGAGCTCATCGGGGTCCCAGGCCGGGGCATCCGACGTGAATTGACGCTCCGCCGTCGGCGCCGCCACCAGGGTCACCTTCGGGCCGTACACGATGAAAACCTGGCCGTTGACCGCGTCGGCCGCCGGGGCGGCCAGGAAGCGAACCAGGCTAACCACGTGCTCGGGCGAGAGCGGATCGATTTCTTCGGTCTCGGGTGCCGTGCCGAAGACATCGGCGGTCATCGCGGTCCGGGCGCGCGGGCAGATCGCGTTGGCGCACACCCCGTAGCGACCCAGTGCCCGCGCCGCCGACAGAGTCAACGCGATGATGCCGGCCTTGGCGGCGCCGTAGTTGGCCTGCCCGACCGGACCGACCAAGCCCGCCTCCGACGAGGTGTTGACGATCCGGCCGTAGACCGAGCCATCAGCTTTCTTGGCCTGTGCTCGCCAGTAGGTGGCGGCATTACGGGTGAGCAGGAAGTGGCCGCGCAGGTGCACGGCGATCACCGCGTCCCATTCCTCGTCGGACATGTTGAACAGCATCCGGTCCCGGGTGATCCCGGCGTTGTTGACCACGATGCTCAAGCCGCCCAGTTCGTCGGCGCAGCTGATCAGTTCGTCGGCGGTGGCGCGTTGACTGATGTCACCGGCCACCGCGATCGCCTTGGCGCCCGCGGCGGTGATCTCGTCGATGACGTCGGATGTGTCCAGCGCGGTGGCGATGTCGTTGACGACGACGGTGGCGCCGGCCCGGGCCAAGCCGATCGCCTCGGCGCGACCCAACCCGGCGCCCGCACCGGTGACCACCGCGACCTTGCCGGACAGATCGGTCGCGTTCGTGCTGCTAGTCAATTTATGAATACCTCTAGTCTTCGCGTCTCAACGCGGCGCGCGGGCATTCGGCGATCGCCTGCTCGGCGTGGGCTACCTTGTCGGCCGGAATCGGGGCGACCTTGACGTGGCAGTAGTCGTCCTCGTCGAGTTCAAATAGGTCGGAGTCTATTCCGACGCAAACGGCGTTGCCCTCACACCGGTCAAGATCGACTTCGACTCGCACGGCATCCTCCTTGGCGTTCTCAGCTGCCCGTACCCACCACCATACGACGACGGCGCGCTGGACCCTCAGACTAGAACGTGTTACAACCAGGGGTGGCGACTGGGTAGCCGTGAATCGACGGAGGGCGGCGGGAATGCGCATCAGTTATACCCCGGAGCAGGAGGAGTTGCGCCGCGAACTGCGGTCGTACTTCGCCAAGCTGATCACCCCGGAGCGCCGCGAGGCGCTGAGCTCGACGGCGGGCGAAATCGGCGTCGGCAACGTCTACCGGGAGACCGTCGCGCAAATGGGCCGCGACGGCTGGCTGGCGCTCGGCTGGCCGACCGAGTATGGCGGGCAGGCCCGTTCGGCGATGGATCAGCTGATCTTCACCGACGAGGCCGCGATCGCCGGCGCACCGGTGCCGTTCCTGACGATCAACAGCGTCGCGCCGACGATCATGGCCTTCGGCAGCGAGGAGCAGAAGAAGTTCTTCCTGCCCAAGATCGCCGCGGGAGACCTGCACTTTTCAATCGGCTACTCCGAGCCCGGCGCCGGTACCGACCTGGCGAACCTACGGACCACCGCGGTGCGCGACGGCGACGATTACATCGTCAACGGGCAGAAGATGTGGACCAGCCTGATCCAGTACGCCGACTACGTGTGGCTGGCGGTGCGCACCAACACCGAAGCCAAGAAGCACCGCGGCATTTCGGTGCTGATCGTGCCCACCACCGCCGACGGCTTCTCCTGGACGCCGGTACACACCATGGCCGGCCCCGACACCAGCGCCACCTACTACTCCGACGTCCGGGTTCCGCTGGCCAACCGGGTCGGTGAGGAGAACGGCGGCTGGAAGCTGGTCACCAACCAGCTCAACCACGAACGCGTCGCGTTGGTCTCCGCGCAACCGATCATCATGGCGCTCAACCAGGTTCGGGAGTGGGCGCAGAACACCAAGGATGCCGGCGGGGCCCGGCTCATCGACTCGGAGTGGGTGCAGCTCAACCTGGCCCGAGTACACGCCAAGGTCGAGGTGCTCAAGCTGATCAACTGGGAGTTGGCGTCATCCGACGACACCGCGCCGTCGCCGGCGGATGCATCGGCGGCCAAGGTGTTCGGCACCGAACTGGCCACCGAGGCCTACCGGCTGCTGATGGAGGTGCTGGGCTCCGGGGCCACTGTGCGCCAGGATTCGCCGGGCGCCCTGCTGCGGGGCCGGGTCGAGCGGATGCACCGGGCGTGTCTGATTCTGACCTTCGGCGGCGGCACCAACGAAGTACAGCGCGACATCATCGGCATGGTGGCGCTGGGGCTGCCCAGAGCCAACCGGTAAAGGACCTCGTGATGGATTTTTCGACAACGGAAGCGGCACAGGATCTCGGCGATCTGGCGATCACGATCGTGGATGCGGTGTGCACCCCGGAACACCAGCGTGAACTGGATGGCCTCGATCAACGGTTCGACCGCGACTTGTGGCGCAAGCTCGTCGACGCCGACATTCTTTCCACCGCGACACCGGAGTCACTGGGCGGCGGCGGTTTCGGGGTGCTGGAGCAAATCGCCGTACTGGTTGCATTGGGCCGGGGGTTGGCCGCCGTACCGTACCTGGAGTCGGTAGTGCTGGCCGCCGGCGCACTGGCCCGGTTCGGCTCGGCCGAACTGCAGCAGCAGTGGGGCGCGCCCGCGGTGAGTGGCGCGAAAATCCTCACCGTCGCGCTGGACGGCGAGATGGGTGACGGGCCGGTGCAGGCGGCGCGCGCCGGTGACGGTTACCGGCTGACCGGGACCCGCACCCAGACCGGGTACGGCCCGGTTGCCGACGCCTTCCTGGTGCCAGCCGAAACCGAGTCCGGCACAGCCGTTTTCCTGGTGGCTGCCGAGGACACGGGTGTCTCGGTGACGGCGCTGGAGACCACCGGTTTGGGCAGTATCGGCCACCTTGCGCTGGACGGGGTCGAGGTGGACGGCGCCCGGATGGTTGGCGGCGACGATGTGGTCAGCTGGATTTCCAGCCATGCGCTGCTGGGCCGCAGCGCGTTTCAGCTCGGCGTGCTGGACCGCGGTCTGCAGTTGACCGCCGAATACGCGCGTACCCGTGAGCAATTCGACCGCCCGATCGGTAGCTTCCAAGCGGTGGCGCAGCGGCTGGCCGACGGCTACATCGACATCAAGGGGCTGCGGTTGACGCTCGCCCAGGCGGCGTGGCGGTTGTCCGAGGACTTACCGGCCGACAGCGAGGTAGCCACCGCGGCGTTCTGGGCCGCTGACGCCGGGCACCGGGTGGCACACACCATCGTGCATGTGCACGGCGGCGTCGGTATCGACATCGATCATCCGGTACACCGGTATTTCCTCGCCGCCAAGCAGACCGAGTTCGCCGTCGGCAACGCCACCGGAGCACTGCGCAGAATCGGCCGCGAACTGGCGGACACGCCTGCTTGACTTATGGCCGAGGATCTCCCGACCGTCACCGACTTGCTGAAACCGCTGGTCGACATCGACGATCGGGGTGTCTACTTCGAAGACTCGTTCACCAGCTGGCGTGACCACCTTCGGCATGGCGCCGCGGTGGCCGCAGTCCTGCGCGAGCGGCTCGACCCGGACCGGCCACCACACGTCGGGGTGTTGCTGGAGAACACGCCGTTCTTCTCGGCGGTGCTGGTCGCGGCCGCGCTGACGGGCATCGTGCCGGTCGGCCTGAACCCGGTGCGCCGCGGTGTCGCGCTGACCCACGATATCGAGCACGCCAACTGCCAGCTGGTGCTGGCCGACTCGAAATCCGCTGCGCCGCTGGGTGATATCCCACATATCAATGCTGACTCCGTCGACTGGACCACCGAGGTGGCAGCGCATGCCGATGCCGAGGTGAGCTTTTCGACCGCGAGGCCCGACGACCTGTTCATGCTGATCTTCACCTCCGGGACCAGCGGCGATCCCAAGGCGGTCAAGTGCAGCCAGGGCAAGGCCGGCATCGCCGGCGTGACGATGACCGAACGATTCGGGCTGGGCCCCGACGACCGCTGCTATGTGTCCATGCCGTTGTTCCACTCCAACGCGGTGCTGGTCGGATGGTCGGTCGCGGTAGCCTGCCGCGGCTCGATGGTGTTGCGGCGCAAGTTTTCCGCATCCGGATTCATGCCCGACGTACGCCGATACGGCGTCACCTACGCCAATTACGTGGGCAAGCCGTTGTCGTATGTGCTGGCCACCCCGGAACAGCCGGACGACGCGGATAACCCGCTGAAGGTGGTGTACGGCAACGAGGGCGCTCCCGACGACATCGAGCGGTTCGCCCGCCGGTTCGGCTGTATCGCTGTCGACGGGTTCGGCTCGACCGAGGGTGGGGTGGCGATCGCCCGCACCCCGGACACCCCGGCAGGCTCGCTGGGCCCGCTGCCCGACGGGATCGGGATCGTCGACATCGACACCGGTGCGCCGTGCCCGCCGGGAGTGATCGGCGAACTGGTCAATATCGGCGGCCCGGGCCGGTTCGAGGGCTACTACAACGATCGGGAGGCCGACGCGCAGCGGATGGCCGACGGCGTGTACCACAGCGGCGATTTGGCCTACCGCGATGAGCAGGGCTATGTGTACTTCGCCGGCCGACTCGGTGATTGGTTGCGGGTCGACGGGGAGAACCTCGGCACCGCGCCGATCGAACGGGTGTTGGCCCGCCATCCGGGTGTCAGCGAGGTCGCGGTCTATGCGGTGCCGGACCCGAGCGTCGGCGATCAGGTGATGGCCGCGTTGGTGATGACGCCGGGTGCGCAATTCGACGCCGACGAGTTCCACGCGTTTTTGGCGGGGCAGCCCGATCTGGGGCCCAAGCAGTGGCCGTCGTACGTGCGGGTCAGCGCCGCGCTGCCGCGCACCGCGACGTTCAAGGTGCTCAAACGCGAACTCTCGGCCGAAGGTGTCGACTGCGCCGATCCGGTGTGGCAGATTCGGCGGTAGCCGGCGCTTAAGTCCGCCGAGGTGGGAGGCAATCGAATGACGAAGCGTCAGCCCAGGGTCGCGATCGTCGGCGCCGGTATGTCGGGTCTTTGCGCGGCAATCACTCTGCGGCGAGCCGGCATCGACGGATTCACTCTCTACGAGAAGGCCGACGCGATCGGCGGCACCTGGCGGGAAAACACCTATCCCGGTCTGACCTGCGATGTGCCGTCACGCTTCTACCAGTTCACCTTCGCGACCAATCCGCGCTGGAGCCACCTGTTTTCGCCCGGTAACGAAATCCAGGCTTACTTCGCCGACGTGGCCAAACGGACGGGTATCGATAAGCAGATCCGCTTCGGGACCGAGGTCGTGGGCGCCCGATTCGACGGTCGGGGCTGGGTCGTGCACACCAGTGACGGGGGAAAGTCCCGGGTTGACTTCCTGATCTCGGCGGCCGGGGTGCTGCACCACCCGAAGACTCCCGACATCCGCGGGTTGGCTGACTTCACCGGTTCGGTGTTCCACTCCGCCCGGTGGGACCACAGCGTCGACGTCGCCGACCGTCGGGTCGCCGTCGTCGGGACCGGTTCGACCGGCGTTCAGATCATCTCTGCACTTGCCGGCACCCCGGCCAGGTTGAGCCTCTTTCAGCGCACGGCGCAGTGGATCCTGCCGATGCCGAACCCGCGTTACCTTCGCCTGACCCATCGATCGCATCGCGCGTTCCCCTGGCTGGACCACGTCGGCTACCACGGTTATCGGGTCGCGATGGAAGCTTTCGCGGGCGCACTGACCAAGCCGGGATGGCGACGACGATTCGTCGCCGCCCTGTGCCGCGCGAACCTTCGTACGGTGCGCGACCCCCGGTTGCGGGCCACCCTGACCCCGGATTACACACCGATGTGCAAACGCCTGGTGATTTCCGGCGGCTTCTACCGGGCGATGCAGCGCGACGACGTCGAACTCGTCACCGCGGCTATCGACCACGTCGAATCCCGCGGCATCGTCACCACCGATGGCGTCTTGCACGAGGCCGACGTGATCGTGCTGGCAACCGGATTCGACGCACACGCCTACCTGCGGCCCATCCAGGTGACCGGTCGCGACGGCCTGAGCCTCGACGATGTCTGGCGCGACGGTCCGCATGCTTTCGAAACCGTTGCGATGCCTGGGTTTCCGAACTTCTTCATGCTGCTGGGCCCGCACAGCCCGGTCGGTAACTTTCCGTTGACGGCGGTCGCCGAATCACAGGCAAATCACATCGTGCGGTGGATCCGCCGCTGGCAGCGATGCGAATTCGACACGGTGGAGCCGACGGACACGGCGACCGATGCATTCAACTCAGCGCTGTCGGACGCGATGCCGAACACGGTCTGGACCACCGGCTGTGACAGCTGGTATCTCGGCAAGAACGGCTTGCCGGAGGTGTGGCCCTTCACCCCCGCCAGGCACCGCGCCATGCTCGCCAGACCCAAGATCGAGAACTATGAGCTGCGCACCACGGCGACGCTCAACGCGTCACGCCCTTGAATGGTTGGCGTGCCTCTCGTCGGCGGACCTGGCCTCGGTCTGCTCCTTGGCCCAGCGGTAGTCCGGCTTGCCCGCGGGTGACCGCTTGACCTCGTCGACGTACCAAAGCGCCCGGGGCACCTTGTATCCCGCGATCTCACTGCGCACGAACCGGTCGAGTTCGGCCAGCGTCGGACGCGTTCCGGGCCGCGGCGCCACCACGGCGGCCACGCACTGGCCGTAGCGCTCGTCGGGCACCCCGACCACCAGCGCATCGAACACGTCGGGATGTCCCTTGAGCGCACCCTCGACTTCCTCCGGATAGATCTTCTCTCCGCCACTGTTGATCGACACCGATCCGCGGCCGAGCATCGTGACCGTGCCGTCGGCTTCCACCTGTGCGTAGTCGCCCGGGATTGCGTAGCGGACACCGTTGATGGTCTTGAACGTCTCGGCGGTCTTCTTCTCGTCCTTGTAGTAGCCGACCGGGATGTTGCCCTTTTTGGCGATCAAGCCGCGCACGCCCGAGCCGGGCTTGACCTCGCTTCCGTCCTCGTCGAGAACAACGGTGCGGTGGTCGATCGTCACTCGCGGGCCGCCGGTGTTCGGCGCGTCCTTGGCGACAAGGCTCGTGCCGCCGAAGCCGGTCTCCGAGGAGCCGATCGAGTCGGTGATGACGCGGTTGGGCAGCAACTCGAGAAGCTTTTCCTTGATGCTTGGGGAGAACAGTGCGGCCGTGCTGGCGAGCAGGAACAGTGATGAAAGGTCGTATTCGTGCTCCTCGGTCAGCGCGTCGAGCAACGGTCGCGCCATGGCGTCACCGGTAAAGAACAGCAGGTTCACCTTGTGCTCGTGAATCGTGCGCCAAACCTTGTCGGCGTCGAATTCCGGTTCGAGGACGGTGGTTTGGCCCGAGAAGATCGACATCCACGTGGCCGACTGGGTGGCGCCGTGGATCATCGGCGGAATCGGGTAACGGATCATCGGCGGATTTTCGGCAGCGGCCTTGGCCAGATCGTATTCGTCCTTGACGAATTCGCCTGTTGCGAAGTCGGTTCCGCCGAGCAGCACACGGTAGATGTCCTCGTGACGCCACATCACTCCCTTGGGGAAACCGGTGGTGCCGCCGGTGTAGAGCAGGTAGATGTGGTCGGCGCTGCGTTCGCCGAAATCACGCTCCGGCGAGCCCTGCTGCAGCGCGGTGTAAAACTCGACACCGCCGTAGCGCTGATAATCGGCGTCGCTGCCGTCCTCGACGACGAGGGCCGTCTTGACGTTCGAGGTGTCCGGCAGCACGTTGGCCACCCGATCGGCGTATTGGCGCTCGTGAACCAACGCCACCATGTCGGAGTTCTCGAACAGGTACCGCAGTTCGCCTTCGACGTAGCGGTAGTTGACGTTGACGAGGATGGCGCCCGCCTTGACGATGCCGAGCATCGCGATCACGATCTCGATGCGGTTGCGGCAGTACAGGCCGACCTTGTCGTCCTGCTTCACCCGCTGGTCGATCAGGTAGTGCGCGAGCCGGTTGGCCGCCTCCTCCAGCTGTGCATACGTCAACTTCTTGTCGCCGCAGATCAGGGCGACGCGGTCAGGCACGGCGTCGATGGCATGCTCGGCGAGGTCGGCGATATTCAGAGCCACGGACCCCAAATTAGAACGTGTTACATTTCTTGACAAGTTTGTGGCATCGGCGCAGGAAGGCGGATACCGGTGAGCGAGCCCGAAAATCAGCCCGACGCCCTCATTGAGCAGCGCGGACACACCCTGGTCGTCACGATGAACCGGCCGGAGGCGCGCAACGCGCTCAGCGGCGAAATGATGCAAATCATGGTCGAAGCCTGGGACCGCGTCGACAACGATCCGGACATCCGCTGCTGCATCCTGACCGGCGCGGGCGGCTACTTCTGCGCGGGTATGGACCTCAAAGCGGCGACGGCGAAGCCGCCGGGCGACTCGTTCAAGGACGGCAGCTACGACCCGTCACGCATCGATGCCCTGCTCAAGGGCCGGCGGCTGACCAAGCCGCTGATCGCGGCGGTGGAGGGTCCGGCAATCGCCGGTGGCACCGAGATCCTGCAGGGCACCGACATCCGGGTGGCCGGCGAGAGCGCCAAGTTCGGCATCTCGGAGGCCCGCTGGAGCCTGTACCCGATGGGCGGCTCGGCGGTGCGGTTGGTTCGTCAGATCCCCTATACGGTGGCCTGCGATCTGCTGCTGACCGGTCGGCACATCACTGCCGCCGAGGCCAAGGGGATCGGCCTGATCGGACACATCGTTCCCGACGGGCAGGCGCTGACCAAGGCGCTCGAGATCGCTGACGTCATTTCGGCTAACGGCCCGCTGGCGGTGCAGGCGATCCTGCGGTCGATCCGGGAAACCGAGGGCATGAACGAAAACGAGGCGTTCAAGATCGACACCCAGCTCGGCATCACGGTGTTTTTGTCCGACGACGCCAAAGAAGGCCCGAAGGCCTTCAAGGACAAGCGCGCGCCCACCTTCCGCGGACGCTAACGCGCCGCCTTCTTGCGCCGAGCGTGAAGCTGTTGCGGGTTTTCTAGCGTTTTTTCGCAATGGCTTCACGCTCGGTGACCTGTCAGTCCCACCGGGCACACTCCGGCGCATGGGAGAGCCCTTCATCGGCAGCGAGGCCGTCGCGTCCGGGCGTGTGACGCCGTATGCATTGCGCAGCCGATACGTCGCGATTCATCCCGACGTCTACGTCCCAGCCAAGACCGAACGCACAGCCGTGCTGCGCGCCCGCGCTGCCTGGCTGTGGTCCCGGCGGCGCGGCGTGGTCGCTGGGCGCTCTGCGTCAGCGTTGCATGGTGCCAAGTGGGTCGACGATCGAGCACCGGCGGAGTTGCTGTACGACTATCGTCGGCCGCCCAACGGTATTCGCACGTGGTCGGATCGCTTCGACGGAGACGAGATCCAGGTGGTCGCCGGTATGCCTGCGACGACGCCGGCAAGAACCGCCCTCGACATTGCGTGCCGCTACCCGCTCGGCAAGGCGGTTGCCGCGATCGATTCGCTTGCTCGCGCAACACACCTCAAGATGGCCGACGTCGAGCTGCTCGCGGAACGATATAAAGGCCGCCGCGGCATCAGACGTGCCCGCATCGCACTGCCACTCGTCGATGCCGGCGCCAAATCGCCCCGGGAGACGTGGTTGCGCCTGCTCTTGATCCGCGCCGGCTTCCCGCCGCCGCAGACCCAGATCCCGGTTTACGACGAATACGGCCAGCTCGTCGCCGTCGTCGACATGGGCTGGGAGGACATCAAGGTGGCAGCGGACTACGAGGGCGATCACCACCGGACGGATCGACGAACCTTCAACAAGGGCATTAAGCGCCAGGAGACGTTGACCGCCCTGGGGTGGATCGACGTGCGGGTTACGGCCGAGGATACCGAGGGTGGTGTCATCGCCCGGGTATCAGCAGCCTGGCAGCGCCGAATGTGTAGTGAGGGCGGGATTTCGACGAATTTTTCGCCCTGAATGCACGTTCGGCGAGCTCAGTGCAGCGAAGCCGTCGGCGTGAACACCACCGGCATCGATTCCAGGCCGCTGACGAAGTTTGCCGGCCGTAACGGCACTGCGTCGTCGGCGGCCAGCCGCAGATCCGGCAAGCGCTCCAACACCCGACCGGTCATCATCGAGAGTTCCAGGCGGGCCAGCTGATTGCCCAGGCAGAAGTGAGTTCCGAAGCCGAACGCCAAGTGGCCGTTCGGGTCTCGTCGCATGTTGAACTGCTCGGGGTTGTCGAACGCCGACTCGTCGAAGTTCGCCGATTCGAACAGCAGCATCATCTTCTCGCCCTCACGAAGCGCAGTGCCGTGGAACTCGGTATCGGCGGTCAACGTCCGGCACATGTTCTTCACCGGCGACGTCCAGCGCAGCATCTCCTCGATCGCACCCGGCAACAACGCATCAGAGTCATCCTGTAATTGCTCCCATTGCTCGCGATGCCGCAGCAGTTGCTCGGTTCCCCCGCTCAACGTATGTCGCGTGGTTTCGTCGCCGCCGATCAGGATCAGCAGCGTTTCGAAGACGATCTCGTCATCCGACATCCGCTGTCCCTCGACCTCGGCGTTGACCAAGATGGAAAACAGGTCGTCGGTCGGCTCGGCACGACGCTTGGTGATGATCCCCATGGTGAATTCGGTGTAGGCGGCGAACGCGTCCATCACGGCCTGGAATTCGACGGCCGTCGGATCCAGGTGCGAACTGAGCCCGGTCACCAGGTCGTCGGACCACTTGAGCAGCATCCCGCGTTCCTCGGGCAGCACGCCGAGCATGTCGCCGATCACCGCCATCGGCAGCGGGGCGGCGACGTCGCGGACAAAGTCGCACTCCCCCCGCTCACAGACCGCGTCGATCAAGGTGTCGCACAGCCGCGCGATCGACGGCTCCTTCTCGCGCACCCGCTTGCGGGTGAAGCCGGCGTTGACCAGCTTGCGCCGCAACAGGTGCGCCGGATCGTCCATGTCGATCATGTACGGCATGCCCGGTTGATCGGGACGGATGCCGCCGGTGCTGGAAAACAGCTCCGGGTTGCGCTCGGCGTCGATGATCGCCTGATACGTCGACGCGGCGGCCAGGCCGTTGCGGTCCCGGAATACCGGTTGGTTGGCGCGCATCCAGCGATACGCCTCCCGGGCCTGCCGGCCGTCGGCGTAGAAGGTGCCGTCCGTCAGATCGATGTTCAGGATCGTGTCGGGAATCGTGGTTGTCATCAACTAACCTCCAGATATGCCTGAATCACAACACACCATCGCCGGAACGGTGCTGACGATGCCGGTCCGGGTTCGAAAGGCGGATGTGCACAGCGCGATGTTCTCGGTCGACGCCGCAGCCGCGCAGACACTCATCGACTACAGCGGCCTGCAGGTCTGCCAGCAGCGTCCCGGCCGTGCGGTGGTCAACCTGATGCTCGCCCGCTACGTCGACGGCGACCTCGGCCAGTACCACGAGTTCGGCACCTGCGTGATGGTCAACCCACCGGGCTCGCAGGCTCGCGGCTGGCGGGCATTCAAGGACGCCGCGGCGTTGATCCACCACCTGCCCGTCGACCAGACCTTCACGCTGGAAGCCGGCCGCACAATCTGGGGTTTCCCGAAGATCATGGCCGACTTCACCGTTCGCGACGACGGCGGGTTCGGGTTCGACGTCAGCGCCGAAGGCTCGCACATCGCCGGCATCGACTTCGGTCTTGGGGTGCCGGTGCCGTCGCTGTTCACTTCGCGGGCGCAGGTGCTGAAGACCTATACCCACGCCGACGGCACCACCCGAGAGGTTCCGTGGGAGATGAAGGTCAGCGGACTGCGCGGACGGATCGGCGGGGCGACGCTGCGGCTGGGTGATCACCGGTACGCCAAGGAGTTGGCGTCGCTGGGCCTGCCGAAGCGGGCGATGGTGTCGACATCCGTCGGCAACGTCGAAATGTCCTTCGGCGACGCCCGCGTGCTGGGCTGACCGGGTCATCCGGCCAATTTAGAACGTGTTCTACCCGGCCGCAATAGCCGCTCAGAGCAGCGTGGCGAGTTCGCGAACCTGCTCTACACCGCGGGCCGAGACCACCATCATCGTGACCCCGGCGGCTTCCCAGGCCGTGATCTGCTTACGCACATAGTCGGCATCGCCGACGATGACGGCGTCGTCGACGAGCTCGTCGGGGATGACCTTGGCGGCTTCGTCCTTGCGGTTGCTGCGGAACAGCGCGGTCACCTCGTCGACCACCTCCGAGTAGCCCATCCGGCGATAGACGTCGGCGTGAAAGTTGGTGTCCTCGGCGCCCATGCCGCCCATGTACAGCGCCAGGAACGGCTTGATGCCGGCGAAGGCCGCGGGCCGGTCGTCCGTGATCACCACCTGAGCGGTCGCGCAGACCTCGAAGTCCTCGCGGCTGCGGCGGGCCCCGGGCCGGGCGAAGCCCTCGTCGAGCCATTCGTTGTACATATCGGCCAGCCGCGGCGTGTAGAAGATCGGCAGCCAGCCATCGCAGATCTCGGCGGCCAGTGCGACGTTCTTCGGTCCCTCGGCACCCAACAGGATCGGGATGTCGGCCCGCAGCGGATGGGTGATCGGCTTGAGCGCCTTACCCAGGCCCGTTGTGTGCTCGCCGGTCAGCGGCAGCGGGTAGTGCGGGCCGTCGCTGGTCACCGGCTTCTGGCGGGCCCACACCTGGCGGATGATGTCGATGTATTCGCGGGTGCGGGCCAGCGGCTTGGGAAAGGGTTGGCCGTACCAGCCCTCGACGACCTGCGGACCTGAAACGCCCAGGCCCAGCATGTGCCGGCCACCGGACAGGTGATCGAGGGTCAGCGCGGCCATCGCGCACGCGGTCGGGGTGCGTGCCGACAGCTGCACCACCGAGGTGCCCAGCCGCACCCGTCGGGTCGACGCTCCCCACCAGGCCAGCGGCGTGTAGGCGTCCGATCCCCACGCCTCGGCGGTGAACACCGCGTCGAAGCCGGCTTCCTCGGCCGCGACCACCAGTTCCCCGGCGTTGTCGGGCGGCTCAGCGCCCCAATATCCCAGCTGCAATCCCAGCTTCATCCCTGACTCCTTGCCCAGATTCTTAGAACCTGTTCTACTCGATGCTGTGACAGCCAGCTCAACGCGCCCGCCGCTGATCGATCACCCTGAGCCACCCCTTTCGGCGCCACTGACGGTGTCCTTCAACTACACCCGTTCGGTCGGTCCCACGCTGGGCACATTCTTCACCGCACTACGCGACCACCGCATCCTCGGAGTGCGCGGATCCGATGGCCGGGTACATGTGCCGCCGCCCGAATACGACCCGGTCAGCTACGAACCGCTGGCCGAGATGGTACCGGTGGCCGACGTCGGCACCGTGCAGTCCTGGACCTGGCAACCCCAGCCGCTGGAGGGACAGCCGCTGGATCGCCCGTTCGCGTGGGCGCTGATCACGCTCGACGGCGCCGACACCGCGCTGCTGCACGCGGTCGACGCGGGTACCCCCGACGCGATCAGCACCGGCACCCGGGTGCGCGTGCACTGGGCCCCGGAGCCGGCCGGCGTCATCACCGATATCGCCTACTTCGCGCTGGGCGAAGATGTTGAACCCGAAGGCCAACCGGACGAGCGCGACCCGGTCACCATCATCGAGACGCCGATCACGCTGGAGATCCAGCACACCGCATCGCACCCGGAGAGCGCCTATCTGCGGGCGCTACAGGAAGGCAAGCTGCTCGGCGCGCGGACCGGCACGGACGGCAAGCTGTACTTCCCGGCGCGAGAAGCTGATCCGGCCACCGGCTTGGCCCTCGACAACTACGTCGAGCTGCCGGACAAGGGCACCGTGACGACGTTCGCCATCATCAACATCCCGTTCGCCGGCCAGCGCATCAAGCCGCCTTACGTGGCCGCTTACGTGCTGCTCGACGGCGCCGATATCCCATTCCTGCACCTGGTTTCCGACGTCGACGAGCACGACGTCCGGATGGGCATGCGGGTCGAGGCGGTGTGGAAACCGCGCGAGGAATGGGGACTGGGCATCGATAACATCGAGTACTTCCGGCCGACCGGTGAGCCGGACGCCGACTACGACACCTACAAACACCACCTGTAAAGGGCTGCGCATGAGTGCTCGTGATCTTGCCGTGGTCGGCTTCGCCCACGCCCCACACGTACGCCGCACCGACGGCACCACCAACGGCGTCGAGATGCTGATGCCGTGCTTCGCCCAGCTCTACGACGAACTGGGCATCACCCAGGCCGACATCGGCTTCTGGTGCTCGGGTTCCTCGGACTACCTTGCCGGCCGGGCATTCTCGTTCATCTCCGCGATCGACTCGATCGGCGCGGTTCCGCCGATCAACGAGTCGCATGTCGAGATGGATGCCGCGTGGGCACTTTTCGAGGCCTACATCAAGCTGTTGACCGGGGAGGTCGACACCGCACTGGTGTACGGGTTCGGCAAGTCGTCGGCCGGTGTGCTGCGGCGCATCCTGTCGCGGCAGACCGACCCGTACACCGTTGCACCGTTGTGGCCGGACTCGGTGTCGATGGCCGGGCTGCAGGCTCGCCTCGGCCTGGACGCGGGCAAGTGGACGGCCGAGCAGATGGCGCAGGTGGCACTGGACTCCTTCACACAGGCTGAGCGCACCGACTCGGAGAAGCCGGCCAAGAGCGTCGACGAGTTGCTGGCCCGGCCGTTCTTCGCCGACCCGCTGCGCCGCCACGACATCGCGCCGATCACCGATGGTGCTGCGGCGATCGTGCTGGCCGCTGGTGACCGTGCCCGCGAACTGCGGGATAACCCGGCCTGGATCACCGGTTTCGACCATCGCATCGAGACCCCGGTGCTGGGCGCGCGCGACCTCACCCAGTCTCCGTCCACGGCCACATCGGCCCGCACGGCGACCGGCGGTGACGTCGGCTCGATCGATGTCGCCGAAATCTACGCACCGTTCACCCACCAGCAGCTGATCCTGACCGAGGCGATCGGGTTGCCGGCGTCGACCACGATCAATCCCTCCGGCGGCGCTCTGGCGGCCAACCCGATGTTCGTCGCCGGCCTGGAGCGCATCGGTTTTGCCGCCCGGCACATCTGGGACTCCTCGGCCCAGCGGGTGCTGGCGCATGCCACCAGCGGTCCTGCGCTGCAACAGAATCTGGTCGCGGTGATGGAAGGAAAGAACTGATGGCCGGTCAGTTAGCGGCAGTACTCGGCACCGGGCAGACCAAATACACCACCAAGCGCCAGGACGTCTCGATGAACGGCCTGGTGCGTGAGGCGATCGACAGGGCGCTGGCCGATTCCGGTTCGACGTTCGACGATATCGACGCCGTGGTGGTCGGCAAGGCGCCTGATTTCTTCGAGGGCGTGATGATGCCGGAGCTGTTCATGGCCGACGCGATGGGCGCGACCGGCAAGCCGCTGATCCGGGTGCACACCGCCGGCTCCGTGGGCGGGTCCACCGCCGTGGTGGCCGCCAGCCTGGTGCAGTCGGGCCGCTATCGGCGGGTGCTGGCGATGGCCTGGGAGAAGCAGTCGGAATCGAACGCCATGTGGGGGTTGAGTATTCCGGTGCCGTTCACCAAGCCGGTCGGCGCCGGTGCCGGCGGCTACTTCGCGCCTCACGTGCGCGCCTACATCCGCCGCGCGAACGCACCGACCCACATCGGGGCGATGGTCGCGGTCAAGGACCGGCTCAACGGCAGCCGCAATCCGCTGGCCCATCTGCATCAGCCGGACATCACTCTGGAAAAAGTGCTGGCGTCGCCAATGGTTTGGGACCCCATCCGGCGCGAGGAGACGTGTCCCTCGTCGGACGGTGCCTGCGCGCTGGTCGTCGGCGATGAGCAGATCGCCGACACCCGCGTCGCCGAGGGCCATCCGGTCGCCTGGATCCACGCGACCGCGCTGCGCACCGAGCCGCTGGCCTATGCCGGTCGCGACCAGGTGAACCCGCAGGCCGGCCGCGACGCGGCCGCTGCGTTGTGGAAGGCCGCCGGCATCACCAGCCCGATCGACGAGATCGACGTGGCCGAGATCTATGTGCCGTTTTCCTGGTTCGAGCCGATGTGGCTGGAAAACCTCGGGTTTGCGCCCGAGGGTGAGGGCTGGAAGCTCACCGAGGCCGGCGAGACGGCGATCGGCGGGCGGCTGCCGGTGAACCCCTCCGGCGGGGTGCTGTCGTCGAACCCGATCGGCGCGTCGGGCATGATCCGTTTCGCCGAGGCCGCCATCCAGGTGATGGGCAAGGCGCAGGCGCACCAGGTACCGAATGCGCGCAAGGCGCTGGGCCACGCCTACGGTGGCGGCTCCCAGTACTACTCGATGTGGGTCGTCGGCTCCGACAAACCGGAAGCCAAACCGTGAAGTACACCTGCAGCATCGCGATGGGCCCGATCGATCAGTTGACCGAGCTGGCCAAAACCGCTGAAGATGTCGGGTTTGACGCGATCGCGTTGCCGGACTCGTTGTTCTACATGGAAAAAGCCGCCGCCGATTACCCATACACCCCGGACGGGTCGCGGATGTGGGACGAGAACACCCCTTGGGTGGACCCGCTGATCGCTGCCGGTGCGATGGGCGCGGTCACCTCGACGCTGCGGTTCTACACCAACGTGATGAAGCTCGGGTCGCGCAATCCGCTGCTGCTGGCCCGCCAGGTCGGCTCGGTCGCCAACCTGACCGGCAACCGGTTCGGCTTCGGCATCGGGATCGGCTGGGCGCCTGAGGAGTTCGAGTGGTGCGGAGTGCCGTATGCGCGTCGCGGCGCCCGGGTCGACGAGATGATCGACGTCATGAAACTCGTGTTGGGCGGTGGCATGGTCGAATTCCACGGCGAGTTCTACGATTTCGACCGGCTGCAGATGAGCCCGGCGCCGTCGCGGCCGGTGCCGTTCTACGTCGGCGGGCACACCGAGGTGGCGCTCAAGCGGGCTGCCCGGGTCGGCGACGGCTGGACCAGCGCGATGATGACCGCCGAGCAACTCGCCGAAACCATCGGCAAGCTGAACGCGTTGCGCGCCGAAGACGGTCGGTCCGATCAGCCGTTCGAGTTCCAGGCGGTGTGCATCGACAAGTTCGGCGTCGACGGGCACCGCGAGCTCGCCGAAATCGGCGTCACCGACAACATCGTGATCCCCTGGATGTTTGACGGGCTGGGTTTCGACGCGCCGCTGGACAAAAAGAAGGATTCGCTGAAACGCTTCGCCGACACCTATATCCACTCGGGATGGCAGAAATGACTGAGCATCTTGCCCACAAAGCCGGACGTCGCTCCCGCGAGGCGGTGCAGGCCAGGGACAAAGAGGCATGGCTGGCGGTGTTCGCCGAGGACGCCATCGTCGAAGACCCGATCGGGCCGTCGCACTTCGATCCCGAGGGCAAGGGTCATCGCGGCCGCGATGCCATCTCGTCGTTCTGGGACAAGGCGATTGCGCCGACGGACAAGATCGAGTTCAACTTCCGCGACACCTACCAGTGCGGCAATGAGGAAGCCAATGTCGGCAACATCGTGATCACGATGGCCGGACATCAGGTCACCGCGGACGGGGTGTTCACCTACAAAGCCGACGATGAGGGCAAGTTGGTGGCGCTGCGTGCGTACTGGGAGGTCGACCGCGCGACCGCGACCGCACGCAAGGTCTAGACCCGCCGAGCAGACGAAACTAGAGCGGCTCCAGTCCGGTCAGATAGCGCCGGGCCAGGTCCTGATAGGCCTGCGGGTTGACGTTGACCCACATCTCGGCGCCGGTCCCGGCGATCGGGCCCTTGATGGTGGCCGGAGCTCCCATCACCAGCACCTCGGCGGGGATCTGGGTGCCGGCCACCACCAGTGCCCCCGCCGCGACCATGCTGCGGGCGCCGATCACCGCGCCATCCAGCACCGTGGCATGGTTGGCGATCAGCGCCTCGGCGCCGACGTGGACCCCGTGAATCGTGCACATATGCGCCACCGTCGCGCCCGGGCCGATGTCGACCGGGATGCCCGGCGGTGCATGCAGCACCGAACCGTCCTGCACGTTAGCGCCCTCCCGCACCACGATCGGCCCGTAGTCGGCGCGCAGTACGGTGTTGAACCACACCGACGCCCCCGCTTCGACGGTGACGTCACCGATCAGGGTGGCGGTGGGAGCGACGAAAGCAGTGGGGTCAACCTTTGGCGATCGGCCTTCGAAGGAAAACAGCGGCATCGTTCAGATATACCCCAGACCGGGTAGGCGGCAGTCAGGATGGCCTTACGTTGCGCGATACCGGGGAAAAACTGTAACGTGTTCTAGTTAGACGCAGACGAAGTTGGAGGCGTGATGGCTACCGAGACTGCCGGTATTCGCGAGATCGACACCGGCGCCCTCCCCGACCGGTATGCACGCGGCTGGCACTGCCTTGGCCCGGTCAACAACTACCTGGACGGGCAGCCGCACGGGATCGAGGCGTTCGGCACCCACCTCGTCGTGTTCGCCGACTCGCACAACGAGCTGCACGTCCTCGACGGCTACTGCCGGCACATGGGCGGCAACCTGGCGCAGGGCACCATCAAGGGCGACGAAGTCGCCTGCCCGTTCCACGACTGGCGCTGGGGCGGCGACGGCAAATGCAAGCTGGTGCCGTACGCCAAGCGCACACCGCGGCTGGCCCGCACCCGCTCGTGGCACACCGACGTGCGCGGCGGCCTGCTGTTCGTCTGGCACGACCACGAGGGCAGCCCGCCGCAGCCCGAGGTGCGGATCCCGGAGATTCCCGAGGCGGCCAGCGACGAGTGGACCGACTGGCGGTGGAACTCGATCCTGATCGAAGGGTCGAACTGCCGCGACATCATCGACAATGTCACCGACATGGCGCACTTCTTCTACATCCATTTCGGTCTGCCGACATTCTTCAAAAACGTCTTCGAGGGTCACATCGCCTCGCAGTACCTGCACAATGTCGGCCGCCCCGACGTCAGCGACATGGGCACCACCTACGGTGAAGCGCACCTGGATTCGGAGGCCAGCTACTTCGGGCCGTCGTTCATGATCAACTGGCTGCACAACAGCTATGGCGACTACAAAGCCGAGTCGATCCTGATCAACTGCCACTACCCGGTTACCCAGGACTCATTCGTGCTGCAGTGGGGCGTCACCGTGGAAAAGCCCAAGGGCATGGACGAGGCGATGACCGAGAAGCTGTCCAAGACGTTCACCGAAGGTGTCAGCAAGGGCTTTCTGCAGGACGTCGAGATCTGGAAGCACAAGACCCGCATCGACAACCCGCTGCTGGTCGAGGAGGATGGCGCCGTTTACCAGATGCGACGGTGGTATCAGCAGTTCTACGTCGACGTCGCCGACGTGACACCGGACATGACCGA
>NZ_JBOHHI010000066.1:0-6842 GCF_050700595.1 Mycobacterium sp. | reverse complement strand
CAAAATCCGGCTCATCAACGCCCGCGGCTACGGACACCACTCAGCCCAAACACTGACCTCGATGATCTACCTATGCCTCGGCGGCCTACACCCCAAACTCCCCACACAAACCTGAGGAGCCGCACATGTTTTCGATACTACTCGACCTGGCTGACACGCGCCACCGGCGAGATGCCGGGCTGGAAAACCCGCCGGTCAGTCCTCCGGCCCCAACAACACGTCGTCGTCAAAGCAGCTGTGATCACCGGTGTGACACGCCCCGCCGACCTGGTCGACCACCAACAGCACCGCGTCCCCGTCGCAGTCCAGGCGCACCGAGTGCACGTGCTGGGTGTGGCCGGAGGTGGCGCCCTTGATCCACTGCTCACCGCGGGAGCGCGAAAAGTACGTCGCCTCGCGGGTTTCCAGGGTGCGGGCCAGCGCCGCGTCGTCCATCCAGGCGACCATCAGCACGTCGCCGCTGCCGCGCTCCTGAACGACGGCGGTGAACAGTCCGTCGGCGTTGTGCTTCAGTCGTCCTGCGATTTCGGGGTCCAGAGTCATCGCACCACCAGCCCTTCGGCGGCCATGGCGGCCTTCACCTGGCCGATGGTCAACTGCCCGAAGTGAAACACGCTGGCCGCCAGCACCGCATCGGCCCCGGCGAAAATCGCGGGCGCGAAATCCTCGGCGGCACCGGCGCCGCCGCTGGCAATCACCGGCACGCTCACCGCGGCGCGCACCGCGCGCAGCATCGGCAGGTCGAAGCCGGCCTGGGTACCGTCGGCGTCCATCGAATTCAGCAGGATCTCCCCCACCCCGAGTTCGGTGCCGCGGGATGCCCATTCGACGGCATCGATACCGGTGCCGCGCCTTCCGCCGTGCGTGGTGACCTCCCAGCCCGACGGCGTTTGTGGCGACCCGGCCGGTACGGTGCGCGCGTCGACCGACAACACGATGCACTGCGAACCGAACGCGCGCGACATCTCGGCCAGTAACTCCGGGCGGGCGATCGCCGCGGTGTTGACCGACACCTTGTCGGCGCCCGCCCGAAGCAGCCCGTCGACGTCGGCCACCGTGCGCACCCCGCCCCCCACGGTGAGCGGGATGAACACCTGCTCGGCGGTGCGGCGCACCACCTCCAGCATGGTGGCACGTCCCGACGACGACGCCGTCACGTCGAGGAACGTCAACTCATCGGCTCCCTCGGCGTCATAGACCGCGGCGAGTTCGACGGGATCGCCCGCATCACGCAGGTTTTCGAAGTTGACGCCTTTGACCACCCGGCCGTCGTCGACGTCCAGGCATGGAATCACCCGCACCGCAAGACCATCGTTGAAATACATTTCAGTAGTCCTCCGGCCTGCCGATGCGGCACAGGATGTCGAGCAGTTGTGCATGTACGCCGGGCGCTGCGGCCAGCGCGGACCGCGATTCGGGGCTCCATTCTTCTCCGGCCAGATTGGTCACGATGCCGCCGGCGGCCCGTACCAGCGCCACCCCGGCCGCGTGGTCCCATACATGGTCACCGAAACTGATTGCACCACCGAGTACTCCATCGGCAACGTAGGCAAGGTCGATGCCAGTGGCGCCGTGCATACGCAGCCGCGACGACACCCGGCTGAGGTTTTCCAGCACGGCCAACCGGTAGCGTCCGGGGAAGCGTCCGCGAGAGTCCACGTTGAAGGTGCCGATGCCGATGATCGCGTCGGACAGCTCAGCCGGTTCCAGCAGTGCCTGCGGCGCACCGTTCTTGATCAGTGGGCCACCGGCAACGGCGGTATATCGCTCCCCGGTGAACGGCAACCAGGTCAGGCCCGCGACCGGATCGCCGTCGTGCAAGAGGCCCAACAGAATCGCGGCCATCGGGGATCCGGCGGCGTAGTTGAAGGTCCCGTCGATCGGGTCGAGCACCCAGACCCACGGCGAGTCGACGTCTGGGCCGCCGAACTCCTCGCCGTGCACCTCGATTCCGGTGGCCGCCACCAACGCGTCGACGACCTGCCGCTCGATGGCCAGATCGACTTTGGTGGCGAAGTCGTCGCCCTTCTTGGCCACCGCCGAATCGGCGCGATGCCCCTGCAGGAACGGCTCGGCGACGGCGTCGAGAATCACCGATGCCTTGGCCACCAGCGCGTCGAGATCCATCACGCCCTACCCCGCTACCGCCGCCAACGCCTGCGGCAGACTGAATCGTCCGGCGTAGAGGGCCTTGCCTACGATAGCCCCTTCGACCCCGCTGCCGGTCAGCGTCGCAATGGCGCGCAGGTCATCGAGGCTGGACACCCCACCGGACGCGATCACCGGGGCATTGGTGCGCTCGGCTACTGCACCGAGCAGATCCAGATTCGGTCCGGCCAGCGTGCCGTCCTTGGTGACGTCGGTGACGACGAACCGCGAACACCCTTGGCGGTCAAGGCGTTCCAGCACCTCCCACAGATCGCCGCCGTCGGTCTCCCAGCCGCGGCCGCGCAGCCGGTGCTCGCCGTCGACGATCCGCACGTCCAGTCCGACGGCAACCTGGTCACCGTGTTCGGCGATCACCCGAGCGCACCACTGCGGGTTCTCCAGCGCCGCGGTCCCGAGATTGACCCGTGCGCATCCGGTCGCCAGCGCGGCCTTCAGCGAGTCGTCGTCGCGAATGCCGCCGGACAGTTCGACGTGCACGTCGAGCTTGCCGACCACCTCGGCGAGCAGTTCACGGTTGGACCCTCGGCCGAATGCGGCGTCGATGTCGACCAAATGAACCCACTCGGCGCCGTCGCGCTGCCAGCCCAGCGCGGCGTCGAGCGCTGAGCCGTACTCGGTTTCGCTGCCGGCGCGGCCCTGCACCAGACGCACCGCGCGCCCGTCGACGACGTCAACGGCGGGCAACAAGATCAGCACATTCCCTCCTGTGCCGCGAAAGTGCAACTACCGACACCCGTTCTCGACGTTTGCGTAGCGGAATGCACTTTCGCGGAATTCGTCATAGTCCTTCGACCCAGTTGCTCAGCACGGTCGCTCCGGCGTCGCCGCTCTTCTCCGGGTGGAACTGGGTAGCGGCCAACGCGCCATCCTCGACCGCGGCCAGAAACGGCACCTGATAGGTGGCCCAGGTCAATAGCGCGTCGGCTCCGCCCTCCCAGCGCTGCGCGGCATAAGAGTGCACGAAATAAAACCGGGCGTCGTCGCGCAAGCCCTTGAAGAGCCGTGTGCTCTGCGGCGCGGCCACCACGTTCCAGCCCATGTGCGGGATCACCTTGGCGTCTAACCGGGTTACCGCGCCGGGCCACTGCCCGCACCCGCCCGACTCCACCCCGAACTCCACCCCGCGGCTGAACAAGATCTGCATGCCGACGCATACCCCCAGCACCGGTCGCCCGGCGGCAACCCGCTCGGCGATGACCTGATCGCCGCCGATTGCCCGCAGGCCGGTCATGCAAGCCTCGAAGGCGCCGACGCCGGGCACAAACAGCCCGTCGGCAGCCGCCGCGGCAGCCAGGTCATCGGTCACTTGCACCGACGCGCCGACCCGCTCCAGCGCGCGCTGTGCCGACCGCAGGTTGCCCGAACCGTAATCGAGTACCACAACCGACTTCACAGCGTGCCTTTGGTGGACGGCACCCCCGACACCCGCGGATCGGATTCGACGGCCTGGCGCAGCGCGCGGGCGACCGCCTTGTACTGGGCCTCGGTGATGTGGTGCGGGTCGCGGCCGTAGAGGATGCGCACGTGCAACGCGATGCGGGCATTGGCGGCCAGCGTCTCGAACACATGCCGGTTGACGACGGTGTGGTACGGTACTCCGCCACCGGCAATCGTGAAGTGCCGCAAGTGGTCCGGCTCCCCGCTGTGCACACAGTAGGCCCGCCCGGACACGTCGACCGCGGCGTGGGCGAGCGTCTCGTCCATCGGGATGAAGGCGTCCCCGAACCGCCGGATCCCTTTTTTGTCGCCGAGCGCCTGGCCCAGCGCCTGGCCGAGCACGATCGCAGTGTCCTCGATGGTGTGGTGGCCCTCGATCTCGACATCGCCCTTGGCGCGCACGGTCAGATCGAAACTTGCGTGGCTGCCCAGCGCGGTCAACATGTGGTCGTAGAACGGGATTCCGGTGTCGACCTGAACTTGCCCGGTGCCGTCGAGGTCGAGTTCGACGACGATATTGCATTCGCGGGTGGTGCGTTCTACGCGGGCGCGGCGGCTGGTTGTCATGACGCTCCTAACGGCTGGGCCAAGTCGGTGGCGGCTATCCGTGCGCTGGCCTGCAGGAAGATGTCGTTCTCCTCAACCAGTCCGACGGTGACCCGCAGGTAGCCCGGAATACCGACATCGCGAATCAGGACACCGTCGTCCAGGTAGCGCTGCCAGGCGCTCGGCGCATCGGCGAATTGTCCGAACAGCACGAAGTTCGCGTCACTCGGGACAACCCGAAACCCCATGCCGCTCAACGCCGCGCTCACCCGCTCCCGTTCGGCGATCAGCGTGGCCACGCTGGCCAGTGTGTCGTCGGCGTGCCGCAGCGCGGCCCGGGCGGCAGCCTGGGTGAGCGACGACAGGTGATACGGCAGCCGCACCAAAAGCATCGCGTCGATCACCGCCGGGGTGGCGATCAGGTACCCGAGCCGGCCACCGGCGAACGCGAACGCCTTGCTCATGGTGCGGGTGACAATCAGCTTGGCCGGATACTCCGCCACCAGCTGCACGGCGCTGGGTTGTGAGGAGAACTCGCCATAGGCCTCGTCGACAATCAAGATGCCGGGCACGACGTCGAGCAGCCGTCGCAGCTTGTCCAGCGAAACACTTTGTCCGCTCGGGTTATTGGGGCTGGCGACAAATACCACGTCGGGACGACGCTCGGTGATCGTGGCGACCGCGGCCTCGACGTCAATGCTGAAGTCATCGGCGCGCACCGTCTGGATCCATTCCGTGCGGGTGCCGTCGGCGATGATCGGGTGCATCGAGTAAGAGGGGACGAAGCCGATTGCGCTGCGACCGGAGCCACCGAATGCCTGCAGCAACTGCTGCAGGATCTCGTTGGAACCGTTGGCCGCCCAGAGGTCTTCCACGCCGAGCGGCACACCGGTCTGCGCGGTTAAATAGGCGGCCAGGTCGCGGCGCAGCGCCACCGCGTCCCGGTCCGGGTAGCGGTGCAGGCCGGCCGCCGCGTCCCGCACCGACTCCACGACGTCGTCGACCAGTGCGGTAGGCGGCGGATGCGGGTTCTCGTTGGTATTCAGCCGAACCGGAACTTCCAATTGTGGTGCGCCATACGGTGATTTATCGCGCAGGTCGTCACGCAGCGGCAACTCGTCGAGCGTCGGGCGGTGGGTCATCGCTCGAACCTCCGCCGTATCGCCTCGCCGTGCGCGGGCAGGTCCTCGGCCTTGGCCAGCGTGATCACGTGCCCGGACACGTCTTTGAGCGCAGCCTCGGTGTAGTCGACGATATGGATGCCACGCAGAAATGTCTGCACCGACAGGCCGCCGGAATGCCGGGCACAGCCCGCGGTGGGCAGCACGTGGTTGGAACCTGCACAGTAGTCACCCAGGCTGACCGGCGACCACGGGCCGACGAAAATCGCGCCGGCCGAATGGATCCGGCCGGCAACGTCGGTCGCATCGGCGGTGTGGATCTCCAGGTGCTCGGCGGCATAGGCGTTCACCACGCGGATGCCGGCGTCGAGGTCGTCGACCAGGATGATCGCCGACTGGCCTCCGGACAGCGCCGCGCTCACCCGTTGTCGGTGCACGGTGGTCTCCAGCTGGGCCGCCAGCTCGGCGTCGGTGGCGTCGGCCAGCCCGGCGCTGGCCGTCACCAGCACGCTGGCGGCCATCTCGTCATGTTCGGCCTGGCTGATCAGGTCCGCGGCCACATGTGCCGGATCGGCGGTGTGATCGGCCAGGATCGCGATTTCGGTTGGCCCGGCTTCGGCGTCGATGCCGACCTGCGAGCGGCAGAGCCGCTTGGCCGCGGTGACGTAGATGTTGCCCGGCCCGGTGATCATGTCGACCGGCGTCAGCTCGGCGCCGTCGGTGTCGGTGCCGCCGTAGGCCAGCAGGGCGACGGCCTGCGCGCCGCCCACGGCCCAGACCTCCTCGACGCCGAGCAGCGCCGCTGCGGCCATGATCGTGGGGTGCGGGAGGCCGCCGTGCTCGGCCTGCGGCGGCGACGCCACCACCAGCGACTCGACCCCCGCCTCCTGGGCCGGCACCACGTTCATGATCACGCTGGACGGGTAGACGGCCAGCCCGCCCGGCGCGTAGAGCCCGACCCGGCGCACCGGCACGAACCGTTCGGTGACGGTGCCGCCCGGCACGACCTGCGTGACGACGTCGCGCCGGCGCTGGTCGGCGTGCACCCTGCGCGCCCGCTCGATCGACAGCTCCAGGGCCGCGCGCACGCCCGGGTCGAGCGCCGACAGCGCCCCCTTGAGCGTCTGCTCCGGCACCCGGACCCCGCTGGGCCGTACGTGATCGAACTTCTCGGCGAACTCCAGCGCCGCGTCCACGCCCCGCTCGCGCACCGCCTCGACGACGGGCCGGACCTGGTGCAGCACCGCGTCCACGTCCGCCTCGGCCCGGGGCAGCAGCCCGCGCAGCATGGCGGTGCGGGGAAGGGGTTCGGCGCGCAGGTCGAGTCGGCGGAGCATGCCCCTCAGAGTACGGGGGCCGACCGACAGGTTCGCGTCAGCAGTGGACGCGCCCGACGGCGGCGCGACGCGCGGGCGCGATCTGTGCGTGGTCGGTCTGCGCCACACCTCACGGCCCCACCGCAGGCCCCGCGGTACGGGGCGCGGCGATCACGAGCGGGGTGATCGTCGCGAACCGTACCTGCGCGCCGTGCCCGGGACGCTCCTGTGCGGACTGCGCCGATCACAGGAC
>NZ_JBOHHI010000065.1:0-37950 GCF_050700595.1 Mycobacterium sp. | reverse complement strand
TCCTCGAACTGTTCACCACCGTGATGGTGGCCTACATCTTCGTGCTGCTCGGGGTGGTGCGCGAGCGGATCGCACTGGGGGTGATCTACCTGGACGTCATCTTGTATTCCGCCGGCGGGGTGATCGGCACCATGCATCACCTGTACTTCTCCGGCACCCCGGTCGAACACATGGCGCTGGGGGCGTTTTTCTCGGCGGCCGAGGTCATCCCACTGACCTTCCTGACCGTCGAAGCATGGGCGTTCCTGCAGCTTGGTTCGCGGCAACACGCCGCTGACGCCAAACCGTTCCCGCACCGCTGGGCGGTGATGTTCCTGGTTGCGGTCGGGTTCTGGAACTTCCTGGGCGCAGGCATCTTCGGTTTCCTGATCAACCTGCCGATCGTGTCGTACTACCAGATCGGCACCGCGCTGACCGCCAACCACGCTCACGCGGCCATGATGGGTGTCTACGGCATGCTCGCCGTCGGCCTGGCGATGTTCGCGTTCCGCTACGTGATCCCCGCCGACAAGTGGCCAGAAAAATGGGCCCGGATCTCGTTCTGGGGGATGAACCTCGGGTTGGCGTGGATGGTGTTCGCCACGTTGTTGCCACTCGGTGTGCTGCAGTTGTTCCACTCGGTCAACGACGGCTACTTCGAGGCGCGTTCGCTGGGCTACATTGCCCGGCCCGGCAACGCTTTGCTGGAATGGCTGCGAATGCCCGGTGATCTGATCCTCATCGTCGGCGGTGTGCTGCCGTTCATCTACATCGCCTGGACGGCCCTGCGCAATTTCCGCTCGGGTTCGGTCACCGACGAGTTGCCGGAGCACGCGCTTTACACCGATGCGGCCGCGGAAGGCGCCGAGTCCGCGGCGCCGGCGACGGAGCGACGATGACAACACCCGCGACGTCGGTGTGGCTGGTCGCCTCCTACGCCCTGGTCCTGGCCCTGATCGCGTGGGGCTTCGACGCCATGGCGAGGCGCGTTTCCCGCCATGCCGGGCGGTGGCGCACCGGAGGGTTTGCCTATCGGCCCGACCACGACGCGTGGGTGTGCCCGCAAGACCAGTGGCTGTGGCCGACATCGTTCGATCCGGCTCACCGGGTGATGCGCTACCGGGCTCAGCCCGCGGTGTGTAACAGCTGTCCGGTGAAGTCGACCTGCACGACATCGGATCACGGCCGGGAGATCAGCCGCGAAATCGATCCGTGGCCCTACTCGGATGCCGGCCGGTTCCACCGCGGAATCGCCTGTTTCGTGGCCGTCCTCGGTGTGATCATGCCGCTGGCGATGCTGATCGGCCAGCACGGCGCGATCGACGTGCTGGTGCTCGGGGGTGCCGCTTTGATCGTGGTGATCGCTTGCCTTCCGCTGGCGCGACACCTGTGGTACTCGCCGTCGAATGCACCCGAGTATCTGCCGCACCGGACCGGAGCCGAAGACCAGGTGGCAGCCGCGATCGACCGTTATTCCACCCGGTGGGGCGGCGGCTGGGCGCACAAGGAGGACAACCCGTAGTGACCGCGTTAGTGATCGTCGTTGTGGTGGCCGCGCTTGCCGTGCTGGCGTTCGTCTCGTTGGCTGTGCTGCGTGAATACGAGCGCGGCGTGGTGTTTCGGATGGGTCATCTCCGGCCGCTCTACTTGCCGGGACTGAAGTTCCTGATCCCGTTGGCGGACAAGATGGTCCGGGTAGATCAGCGGCTTGTGACACTGACGATCCCGCCGCAGGAGGTGATCACCCGCGACAACGTCCCGGCCCGCGTCAACGCCGTCGTGATGTTTCAGGTCGTCGATCCGCTGAAAGCGATCGTTGCCGTGGAGAACTACGCCGTGGCCACCTCCCAAATCGCCCAGACGACGCTGCGCTCGCTGCTCGGACGTGCCGATCTGGATACGCTGCTGGCTCATCGCGAGGACCTCAACAGCGATCTGCGCACGATCATCGAAAAGCAGAGCACTCCGTGGGGTGTCGAAGTGCGGGTCGTCGAGATCAAGGACGTGGAGATACCGGAGTCGATGCAACGCGCCATGGCCCGCGAGGCCGAGGCCGAACGGGAGCGCCGCGCCAAAGTCATCAATGCCCGTGGCGAACTGCAGGCCTCCGAGGAGCTGCGCCAAGCGGCCGAGACGCTGTCGAAGAATCCGGCATCACTTCAACTGCGCTACCTGCAAACGCTATTGGAGCTGGGCGCGGACCAGAACTCCACCGTGGTGTTCCCGTTGCCGGTCGACATCATCACTCCGTTCTTGAAACACCCAGATGTCTTGAAAGACATCGCGAGCTCACTGGGCGAGCTCTCGTAATTGGGGACCAACGGCCCTGTCCTTGCGCCTCTGCAGCGGCGAACCATGGCCACCATGCGGGATCTTTACTCGCCGTCACCCTGCACGGTCGACGAGGCCGTGGACCGCGATGTTCCGGTCAAGATCGAGGCCTCAATCGTGCACTCCAGGGCGGTCGCAGCGCTGCTGGAGGCCTCGCGGTGACGCCGCGTCAAGCCGGTCTGCGCGGCGTGCCGTTGCACCTGCAAAAAGACGCCGTAGGAATCCAAATGGTCCTGGTGGATCCGCTGCGGCCGGGGCCGGTAGACATGCTGATGGGGCCCTCCGGTCGCGCGGTGCTGGACGCCACCGGTTGCACCTTGCTGATTTGCGACCGACAGTGGTGGTTATGAGCCTCGACGATCGCGATCAGCCCACTGCTACGGCCATGGTCAAAGTGTTCCTGGTCGACGACCACGAGGTCGTGCGGCGCGGCCTTATCGATCTGCTAGGCGCCGACCCGGAACTCGAGGTGGTCGGTGAGGCCGGGTCGGTTAGCGAAGCACTGGCGCGGATCCCTGCGGCCCAGCCCGATGTAGCCGTGCTCGATGTGCGGTTGCCCGACGGCAACGGAATCGAATTGTGTCGCGACCTGCTGTCGCGGCTGCCAGATCTGCGCTGCCTGATGCTGACCTCCTACAGCTCAGACGAGGCCATGCTCGACGCCATTCTGGCCGGCGCCAGTGGGTACGTCGTCAAAGACATCAAAGGCATGGAGCTGGCTCAGGCGATCAAAGACGTCGGCGCCGGGCACTCGCTGCTCGACAACCGCGCCGCCGCGGCGTTGATGGCCAAACTTCGCGGCGAAGGCGAGCAACCCGACCCGCTGTCGGGGCTCACCCAACAGGAGCGCATATTGCTCGATCTTTTGGCGGAAGGGTTGACGAACCGGCAGATCGCCGACCGGATGTTCCTGGCCGAAAAAACCGTGAAGAACTACGTGTCCCGGTTGTTGGCCAAGCTTGGTATGCAACGCCGCACCCAGGCGGCGGTGTTCGCCTCGAAGCTCGAGCGGTCGCGCCCTGCGGATGGATAGCACTCCCCCGCTGCGCGACACCCTCTCCCAGCTGCGGCTGCGCGAACTTCTGGTCGAGGTGCAAGATCGCGTCGGGCAGATCGTAGAAAGCCGCGACCGCCTCGACGGGCTCATCGAGGCGATGCTGGCGGTCACCGCCGGCCTCGAGCTCGATACCACCCTGCGATCGATCGTGCACACGGCCACCAACCTCGTCGACGCCCAGTACGGCGCGCTGGAGGTGCACGACCAGACCAAACACATGCTGCATTTCGTCTTCGAGGGCATCGACGACGAAACCGTGCGTCGGATCGGCGAATTTCCGCAAGGCCGTGGCGTGGTGGGCCTGCTCCTCGACGATCCCAAGCCACTTCGTCTCGACGACATCGCCGAGCACCCCGCGTCGGTCGGCTTTCCTGCGCATCATCCGCCGATGCGGACCTTCCTGGGCGTGCCGATCCGGATCCGCGACGAGGTGCTGGGCAATCTCTACCTGGCCGAGAAGGCCAACGGGCAACGGTTCAGCGAGGACGACGAGGTGCTGGTGCAAGCCCTGGCCGCCGCTGCTGGCATCGCGATCGCCAACGCCCGGCTCTATCAGCAAGCCAAAGCGCGCCAGTCATGGATCGAGTCCACCCGCGACATCGCCACCGACTTGTTGTCCGGCGCCGAACCCGCGACGGTTTTCCGGCGCGTCGCCGAGCAGGCGCTCAAGCTGACCGGCGCCGACGCCGCCGTGGTGGCCATCCCCGCAGGTGACCAGCCCGCGGCCGAAGACGTCGCAGAGCTGCTGGTGGTCGAAACGGTGGGTGACGCCGTCGCATCCGCCGCCGGGCAGACCATCGCGGTGGCCGACACCGCAGTCGGCGACGCTTTCGCGAAGCGTGACCCACAACGGGTTGACCGGATCGGGTTCGACGGTGTCGACGCCGGGCCGGCACTCATCCTGCCGCTGCGAGCTGCCGACGCCGTGGCCGGAGTGGTTGTCGTACTGCGCGATAGCAATGCGGTCGCTTTCACCCAGGAACAACTCGACATGATGGCCGCATTCGCCGACCAGGCCGCGTTGGCGTGGCAGTTGGCCACCACCCAGCGACGGATACGCGAGCTCGATATCCTGACCGATCGCGACCGCATCGCGCGCGACCTACACGACCACGTCATCCAGCGGCTCTTCGCGGTCGGACTCGCATTGCAGGGCACCGTGGCCCATGCGCGCTACCGCGAGGTGCGACAACGACTTTTGACGGTGGTTGATGACCTGCAGGAGATCGTCCAAGAGATCCGCGTTGCGATCTTCGACCTGCACGGCGGCCCGCCCGGTGCCACCCACCTGCGGCAGCGCCTCGATGACGCGATCGGCCAATTCGCCGACTCAGGGGTACGCACCACCGTTCAGTTTGTCGGCCCGCTGTCCGTGGTCGACGCCGGATTGGCCGACCATGCCGAAGCCGTTGTGACCGAAGCGGTCAGCAATGCGGTCCGGCACGCCGAGGCAACCGAGGTATCGGTCGACATCAGGGTGGCAGACGAACTGTGCATCGATGTCGTCGACAACGGTCGCGGCATCGCGGGTCCGATTACCGAAAGCGGCCTGGCCAACTTGCGTCATCGCGCCGAAGAAGCCGGCGGCGAGCTCAGCCTCACCAACGCCGTCGGCGGAGGCACCGCTGTGCACTGGTCGGCACCGCTGTCCTGACTGTGCTATTCGAAAGATGTGCCGTCCAGCCGGGTAACCACATCCGATAGCGGGTGACGCGGTGTGACCGGTAACGGCTCGGCGTTGACCGGTGCCCAACCGATCCGCAGCAGCATCTGCGGGTGTCCGCTGTCACCGAAGACGTCGCTGCGCACCTGCTCGCGGATCTCGGCAATTTCCAGAGGCTCGGTGATCGGGCAGCTTGCCAGCCCTGATGCGGCGGCGGTCAGCAGCACCAGGCTGGTCGCTTCGCCGGCACGCAGCCGCGCGACATCGTCATCATCTTTGGTGCCCAGCGCCAGCACAACGCCGTTGTCGAAGGTCGGTGGGGCTCCGGGGGATTCGTCGAGTACGGCACCGGCGAACAGCCGTCGGGGTATGGCCGCTGCCGGATCGAGCTTCGGACTGTTGTGTGCCGGTACGCCGGCTGCCGACGCGTATCGTCCGCTCCACCTGGTTAACTCGTCGAGATATTCATAGCTGGCGGCGTGCTGCTCGGCCGCCTGCGCCACCAGCAGACTCAGGTGGGTGAGCGCTTCGACCTTGCGCAGCATCACACCCGCGCGTGCGGCGCGAGCACCCATCAACGCGATGTTTCCGACCGAGACCGGCCGTGAGCTGTAGTGGCGACGATCGGTGACCCGGTGCGAAATCGCCACCGCCAGTGCGACATCGACCTCGCTCGCCGGATACCGCGTGAGTTCGATCGATGCAAGGTGGCCGGAGTCGGCGCGGTTGGGGAATCGGTGTAACTTGGCCCGCCAACCCAATGCCGCGAACGCAACGACGCAGTGATTCAGCGCTGCGCCACAGCTGATCATCAGATCCCGGCTATCCGGATCGGTGCTGTGCAGTTGCAGGCTGGGGTTGGCGTAGAGGTGAAGGCTGTTCTTCCCGATACGCCACTGCCAGGGTTGCGTGTTATGTACCGACGGTGCGCGGGTAGCCAGTGCCAAACCCGCCCGGATGGTCTCCACATCCGGGAAATGTGCACTCACGGCCGGCTCCTTTGCTCGACGCTGCGCCTGCCTCCACGGTGCCGTGCGCCAACCACCCCGGCTAGAGACCGAAGACTCTTTTGAATGCGACAACCGTCAGTCGGGTTGTGTTGCCCCGAACCTCTTGGCCACTGTCAGCAGCACAGCAGAGTCCTCCAGGGCATCAAGTCCATGAACAGCGTTCGGGATGACGAGTAGATCCCCGGTGCGCCCGATCCACTCGTCCTGGCCGGCGCCAAGGCGGACACGGCCGCTCAACACATAGATGGTCGCTTCTTGATCGTGGTTGTGATGCTCGTCGAGCGAATGTCCCTGCTGCAGCGCGATGACCGTCTGCCGCAAGACTTGCTCGTGGCCGCCGAACACCGTTGTCGCGCTGCGCCCGCTGCCCTGGCTTTTGGCGCGTTCAAGTTGATCGTGGACCAAAGCCGTTAAGGAGAACTTCATCACCACTGCCACGATAATGGCATCGGCCGGTTCAGGTCAGACGTTCACAACAAGCGACAGACCGCGCTCCTCACGTATCCGCCGGCGTTGTCTGCTGCTGGCCAGCAAGCGAGCCACCGCAACCTCCACACCCCGGGCCAGTTCGTCGACGTCGGGCACGGTGTCGTAGTCGGCGAGAATACCGAAGAACAGGTCGTCGGCGTAACTGAGAATCGCGACGCCGGTCCGAAGGCGCATCACGATCGGCGGAATCGGCATCACGGCTATCGCCGTGCGTCCCATGATCTTCAACGGTTCGGCAGGGCCCGGCACATTAGTGGCCAGGGTCGCCACCGCACGCTGGGGCAGCCGGGTCAACAACCGGATGACAGGTGCGGTCAGGGCGAACGGGATGGCGTTGGCCATCGATACGAACGCGTTTCCGGCTTGGCGCTGCCCGGTGGCCTTCGTCTTGGACAGCCGGGAATGAACGACCCTCAGCCGCTGAACCGGATTCTTCTCCTCGACCGGCAGATACGGCAGCATCACCGAGACCCGATTGTCGGTCTTGCCGGACGCCGCGGCCGACCGCATCGACACCGGCACCAGCGTGCGCAGCGAATCGGGCAGTGGCTGCTCACCACGCCGGGTCAGCAGGGCGCGGTAACTTTCGGTCAGTGCGGCGAGCGCGACGTCGTTGATCGTGACGTCGAACGTTTGGCACACCTGCCTGATGTCGGCAAGAGAGACCCGCGCGGCGCTGTAGCGGCGCAGACTGGTGATCGGCCCGTTCAGCGATGAGCCGGCGCACGGGTGCATCAGGCCGGCGGCAAGTTCTGCAGCGCCGCGAATGCCTTGGGTGATATTCGTCGCCAGGGCAGCCGATGTGCTCCACAGGTCACTCATCCACGCCACCGGGTTGAGGCTGGGCATCGTGCGCCGAAGTGCGGGCGTCTCGGGCCGGGCGGCCGCGCGAATGTGGTCGGCGAAGCTGCGAGGGATGCCATCGTCGGACAGCCCGGCAAACATGTGGGCCGTCGCTATACCGTCGGCGATGCAGTGGTGCACCTTCATCAGCATCGCCCACCGGCCGTCCGACAAGCCTTCGATGATCCAGATTTCCCAGAGCGGACGGCTGCGGTCCAACCGCCAGGACATCACGTCGGCGACCGACCGGAACAACTCTTGGTCTCCTCCCGGCCGCGGGAGTGCAGTGCGTCGCACGTGATGGGCAAGATCGAAATGAGGGTCATCCACCCATTGCGGTGCGCCCAGATCGAATGCGCGCAGTCGTACCCGCTGAGCGAACCGCGGGCAGGAGCCGATCCGCTCGGCGAGCATCGACATCAGCGAGTCATGGTCGGGAATCGGTCCCTCGAGAATCGCCAATCCACCGATCGCCAGGCTGGCATGCCGGTCGGAGTCTTCGGCGTGCAGGAATCCCGCGTCCAACGTTTTCAACTGCTCCACCGCTCGACCTCCCTAGATACATGTAACTAATGGTTACATTATCCGCGCGGTGGAGTGCTCCCCGTAGGGCCAAAAGTCCCGAACTGCGATCGCCGCTAGCTGACCGCGTTCGGTTGGGCCAGCAACTTGCGCAGCACGTACTGCATGATGCCGCCGTGGCGGTAATAGTCGGCCTCACCCGGGGTGTCGATACGCACCACCGCGTCGAACTCGACTGCGCCGGCTTTGACGTGCACGGTGTCCGGCATGGACTCGCCCAGCGCGTCGACGCCGCTGATGTCGAAGGTCTCTTCACCGGTGAGCCCCAGCGCGTCCGCGTTCTGGCCGTCCGGGAACTGCAGCGGCAACACACCCATGCCGATCAGGTTGGAACGATGGATGCGCTCATACGACACCGCGACAACGGCGCGCACCCCGAGCAGCAACGTGCCCTTGGCCGCCCAGTCGCGCGACGAGCCCGAGCCGTACTCCTTGCCGGCGAGGATCACCAGTGGCGTACCGGCTTTCAGGTACTGCACCGAGGCGTCATAGATCGTGGTCACCGGCCCGTCGGCCTGAGTGAAGTCGCGGGTCCAGCCACCCTCGGTGTCCGGGGCGAGTTGGTTGCGCAACCGGATGTTGGCGAACGTGCCGCGGATCATCACCTCGTGGTTGCCGCGTCGTGAGCCGTAGGAGTTGAAATCCTTGCGCTGGATTCCATGCTCGGACAAGTACTTTCCGGCGGGTGAATCGCTACGGATCGACCCGGCCGGGCTGATGTGGTCGGTGGTGACCGAATCACCCAGTTTGGCCAGCACCCGCGCGCCGGTGATGTCGGCGACCGGGTCGGGCTCGCGGCCCATGCCGTCGAAGTACGGGGGCTTACGCACATACGTCGAGTCCGGATCCCATTCGAACGTGCCGCCCTCCGGCACCGGCAACGAACGCCAGTGGTCGTCGCCGGCGAACACGTCGGCGTAACTGGCGGTGAACATCTCGGCCCGCAGGTGACTGTCGATCACCTCGGCGATTTCGGCGGTGGTGGGCCAGATGTCGCGCAAGTACACCGGTTCGCCGTCGCTGCCGGTGCCCAGCGGGTCCGACGTCAGGTTGACGCGCAATGTACCGGCCAGGGCGTAGGCCACCACCAGCGGTGGAGAGGCCAGGAAATTCATCTTGGTCTCGGGATGGATGCGGCCTTCGAAGTTGCGGTTGCCGGAGAGCATCGAACAAACGGTGAGATCGTTGTCGGTCACCGCCGCACTCACCGCGGGGATCAACGGTCCGGAGTTGCCGATACAGGTGGTGCATCCGTATCCAACCAGGTTGAATCCCAGCTTATCCAAATAGGGTGTCAGTCCGGCCTTTTCGTAATAGTCGGTGACCACGCGCGAACCAGGGGCCAAAGACGTCTTGACCCACGGCTTGCGGGTGAGTCCCTTTTCCACCGCCTTCTTCGCCAGCAGGGCCGCGCCCACCATCACCGAGGGGTTGGAGGTGTTGGTGCAGGAGGTGATCGCGGCGATCACCACGTGTCCGTTGTCGACCTCGGTGCGACCGCCACCGTCATCGAGCTCGATCGTGACCGGCGCCGAGGGCCAGTCCTGCTCGGCGCAGTCGCTGCACGGCGTGTGCGGCTTGTCGTCGGCTGCGCTGCCGTGATAGGCGATCGGGTCGCTGGCCGGAAACGACTCGGCGGACGCCTCGTCGAGGCCGGCCAGCGCGTCCTCGGTGGTCGTGGCGCCGGCGAGCAACGCGCAGACCGTTTGCGGAGCCACCCGCAGCGGGATGCGGTCCTGCGGTCGTTTCGGCCCGGCGATCGACGGCTCAACGGTGGCCAGGTCCAACTCGATGGTGTGTGAAAACGTCGGCTCGTGCTCCGGCTCATGCCACATGCCCTGTTCCTTGGCGTAGGCCTCCACCAGCCGGATCCGCTGCTCGGAGCGGCCGGTCAACCGCAGATAGTCCAGTGTCACCTGGTCGATCGCGAAGATAGCGCAGGTCGCGCCGTATTCCGGACTCATGTTGCCGATCGTCGCCCGGTTGGCCAGCGGCACGTTGACCACCCCGGGCCCGTAGAACTCGACGAACTTGCCTACCACGCCGGTTTTGCGCAGCAACTCCGCCACGGTCAGCACCAGGTCGGTGGCGGTGGTACCGGCCGGAAGCTCGCCGGTCAGCTTCAAACCCAGCACCTGCGGGATCAACATGCTCATCGGCTGGCCCAACATCGCCGCCTCGGCCTCGATACCGCCCACTCCCCAGCCCAGCACGCCGAGGCCGTTGACCATCGGTGTGTGTGAATCGGTGCCGACCAACGTGTCCGGGTAGGCCTGCGGGCCGTCCGGCCCATCGCGGGTGAACACCACCCGGGAGAGGTACTCCAGGTTGACCTGGTGGCAGATGCCGGTGTCCGGCGGTACCACGGAAAAATCCGTGAATGCCTGCTGTGCCCAGCGCAGCAGTTGGTAGCGCTCGGCGTTGCGCTCGAACTCCAAGTCGGCGTTCATCCGGAACGCGTCCGCGCGGCCGAACACATCGGCGATGACCGAGTGGTCGATCACCAGCTCGGTCGGGCACAGCGGATTGATCCGCTCGGTTTCACCACCGAGGTCGGTGATCGCGTCACGCATCGCCACCAGGTCCACCACGCAGGGCACGCCGGTGAAGTCCTGCATCAGCACCCGCGCCGGGGTGTAAGCCACCTCTCGGCCGTGGGCGGCCGCCGGATCCCACGCCGCCAGCGCCTCGACCTGCTCGGCGGTGACCAGCCGTCCGTCCTCATTGCGCAGCAGGTTTTCCAGCAGCACCTTCAGGCTGTACGGGAGCCGCCCCGACCCGTCGATGCGGTTCAGTCGATGAATCTGGTATCCGGTGTCGTCGACGGTGAGCTGATCGCGTGTTCCGAAACTGTCTGTGGCCACATCAATCTCCCTCGCGTGCCCGAAACGGTCTTTCTTCCAACGTAGTCCGGCAGGAGCAGTTGTTACCAGCTAATCGGCAGTCGTTCGCCGATGACGCGGTCGCGGCGCAGGGCAGCCAGCTCGTCGGTGGACAGACCAAGACCCCGCAGGATCTCGTCGTTGTGCTGGCCAAGTGTCGGCGGCGCGAACCGATGATGGCGGAGGGGCCCGGGCGTGATGCGAAACGGCCACCCGGGGTAGCGATGCCGTCCGGTGACGGGATGCTCGAAATTCTCGTAGTAACCGCGGGCGTCGAGCTGCGGCACGTCATACATTCGCTCGGGCGTGAGCAATTCCTCGGCCGGCACGCCGCGCGCTTGAAGCGCCGTCACGATTTCGCCCGCTGTCAGCGTCGCAGACCAGGCGGCGACGGTGTCGTCGAACATGTCATGAGCGGCGACGCGCCCGTCCGGCGACGCAAATCGGTGATCCTCGAGCAGTTCGGGGCGACCCATCGCGTCGACCAGTTGCCGCCAGTCGGTGTCGTCGCGCACCGAGAGCGCCACCCAGGCATCGTCGGCGCGGGTCGGGTAGACACCCTGGCAGTAACCGCGTTGGCGGTTGCCCTCGCGCGGTGCGACGATGCCGTTCATCGAGTATTCGATCACCGGTTCGGCGGCGACGGCGGCCCCGACCTCGATCTGCGCGATCTCGACCAGTTGTCCCTCGCCGCTGCGACGGCGATGTTCCAGGGCCGCCAGTAGCGCCACTCCGGCATGCACCCCAACCAGCGGATCGGCCGGGCCTCCCACGTTGCATGGTGGACCGTCGGGGTAGCCGGTGACCGCCGACATGCCCGAACTCTGTTCGATATTCAGCGCCCAGCCGACGTAGTCGCGCCAGGGGCCGTCCAGGCCGAACCCGGGCATCCGTACCAGGATCACGTCGGGGCGAAGCGATACCAGCGAGTCGTAATCCAGCCCGAACTGCTCCACCACCCGCGGCGAGAAGTTCTCGACGACGACATCGGCGTCGCGGACCAACCTGCACACCAGTTCGCGCCCACGCTGCGAGGTGAGATCCAATGTGAGGTCACGTTTGTTGAGGTTGGTGGCCTGCCACAGTGCGCTGCGCTCATACCAATCGTCGCCCTCGTGCGGATAGGCACCCGAATAGCGAAAACCGTCGGGTCGCTGGATCGACTCGACCTTGACGATGTCGGCGCCGAACGCCCCGAGGTAACACGTAAGGTACGCACCCGCCCAGAATGTCGTGAGGTCGAGAACCCTCGTCCCGGCGAACGGAAGGGCCGGGGCGGCAACCCGGTTGGTGGGCCGGGCGAGCATCGCAGACGTCTTCGAGAAGCGAAACGGCGGTCCGGGACGGCAAAACCCTCCGCCGCTGACGAAGAAATGGCGCTTGACGTATTGCGGGCATTGCAGCGCGGTGGCTCCGTCGGCGACCGGGCTGGCCGGAATTCGCAGTGCCTGAGCGAATTCCACGATCTCTGTGACGGTCCGCTGGGTGAGCCAGGGCCGGGCGGCGGCAAAGAATTCGGCGCGCTCCGGACCACCCAGCATGATCGCGATCTGGTGTTCGCCGAACTCCGGCAGGTGAAGCATCGCACACACGTCAAGCCAATGCTGTCCGGTCAGGCAGTTGATTCCGACCCAGCCGTCGGCCGCCCGGACGATGCCCAGCATCGGGGCCGATCGGGTGTTGGTGGGCAGGCCCAGGGTGCGCATCCGCTCGGCCATCAGCATCGGATACGGCAGTGTGCTCAGCAGGGACTCGAGCACCGAGACGTCGACGTCGATCATGCTGCCGTTCGGGCGGATCCGCAGCGCGGTGAGCGCGCCGAGCGCCGCATAGGATCCCGCGACGTATTCGGAGATCCGGGCGCCGGCCTGTACCGGTGGGCGGTCGGGATCTCTGGCTGTGATCCATCCCGACGCCGCCTGCATCGTCAGCGGCGTTGCCGCGCGATCACGCAACGGCCCGTGCTGTCCGAAGTTCGAGATGTGCACGACCACCAGGTGCGGGTTGACCCGCCGCAGCGCATCAACGCCGAATCCATACCGGGCCAAAGCGCCGGGCGGCAGCGCCTCGACAAGGATGTCGGCCCGCGCGATCAGCCGGCCGATGATGGCCACATCACGTTGGCGGGTGAAATCAGCTGTGACCCTGGACTTTCCGACGTTGAGGTATTCGAACATGCCGGACCGATCAGGGTCGGCAACGCCGCCGGGGAATGGTCCCCATCGGCGCAGCGGATCTCCGGTGGGCGGTTCGACTTTGGTGACCTCGGCACCCAGGTCGACGAACAGTTTGGTGCAGTAGGGACCGGAGATGTCATTGGTGATCTCGACGACACGAAGCCCGTGCAGGGCCGCTGTCATGGGCGCCGCTCCTCCTCATCGCTTCGCTCTGCATCGTCGCCGGCGCCGGTCACGTGGGAATTCCCATGGCCTTCGGTTCCATGTACTGCCGAATTCCACTGATCCCGCCGCTCTCCCGACCAAACCCGCTCTGGTTGAAACCGCCGAACGGCGCACCGCCGGGCCCGCACCCGTTGACGGCGATCTGGCCGGTGCGGACGCGGCGTGCGACGGCGACCGCACGGTCCACATCGGTGCCCCACACCGCGCCGGAAAGCCCGTATTGCGAGTTGTTGGCGATCTTTACCGCATCGTCGTCGTCGCGGTAACGCAGCACTGCCAGCACCGGTCCGAACACTTCTTCCTGGGCGATCCGCACGTCCGGCGCAACCTCGGTGAGGACCGTCGGTTCGAAGTAGAAGCCGGTATCCAGGCCGGCCGGCCGGCCACCACCGGTCGCGAGCTTGGCACCGTCGTCGAGGGCACCGCTGACATATGCCGCAACGCGTTGCAACTGCGCGGCGCTGATCAGCGGGCCCATCTGCACCTCCGGATCGGTGGGATCGCCGACCAACACGGCGCGGGCCAACGCGACGAGGCGATCGACGACCTCGTCGTGGATCGAATCCGGAACCAGCAGCCGGCTGTGCAGAATGCAGGCCTGTCCGGCGTGGAACGAGCAGGACTCGAACAGCATCCGCTCGGCCAGCTCGTCGGACAGCGCAATGTCGTCGAGCACGATGCTGGCCGACTTCCCGCCGCACTCGAGCAGGAGCCGCTTCATGGTGGCACCGGCCGCCGCCATGACTTCCCGGCCGATCGCTGAACTCCCGGTGAAGCTGACCATGTCGATCCGCGGGTCGACGGTCAGCAGCTTGCTGGCCTCGATGTCGGACGGGGTGACGACATTGACGACGCCCGCCGGAATATCGGTGTGTTCGTCGATGATTCGTGCCAGCGCCAGTCCCGCGAGCGGCGCCAGCGGCGACGGCTTGAGCACGACGGTGTTGCCGGCAGCCAGCGCGGCGGTCACCTTCATGACGTTGAGCGTGTGCGGAAAGTTCCACGGCGTCAGAATCGACACCACCCCGAGCGGTTCGTAGCGCAGCAGCGCGGTCCCCGCGGCGCCATATGCGTCGATCTGCTCCTCGACCGGATGGGTGGCAAGTTCGGCGGCCTGCAATGCCATGAACGCGGATCCGTCGATCTGGACCATTCGCTCGTTGGCGGTGCAGCCCCACTCGAGTTGTGCCAGCGCGTAGAACTCGTCGGCATGCTCAAGCAGCGCTTCGCCGAGCTGATTGAGCCAACCCGCCCGCTGCTGGGCTCCGGCGTCGGCCCACGGTCCGGAGTCGAAAGCAGTCCGAGCGGCCGCGATCGCGGTGTCGACCTGAGCGCGACTCGGGTCTGGAGCCGACGCGATCACCGCCTCGGTGGCCGGACAGATGTCGTCGTAGCGGCCGTTGTCGGGATCGACCCACTGCCCGTCGAGGTAGACCGGGTAGTTGCCGACGAGGGAGCGTGAGTCAGCCATGGTTGATTCCTTTGAACGGTCCGGGCAGCTCAACGTTTGGTGTACACCTGTCGGGCGGATGTCGTCAATGCTTACCTAGTTCAGCGTGCTGCCAATGGCATTGACACCGCCCCGGTACCCGGAGTAGACAAGTTCATCGGACAGATCGTATCGAGATGTACGATCGCCATCATGGCCCATCATGTCCAAGGAGGACTCTGCCCCGTGCGCACTGAGTTCTGTTCGGCGGTCCCTCTGCATTCCCCGGACTTCTACACCGGTGATCCCTATCCGGCGTACCGGGAGCTGCGCGCGACGGCGCCGGTGTGCTGGAACGACGTCGCCAACTTCTGGGCTCTGCTCAAGTACGAGGACATCCGCTTCGTGTCGAGCAACCCGGCGATGTTCTCCTCGATCAAGGGCATCACGATTCCGGACCCGGCGGTGCCGAACCCGGTGCAGGCGGGCAGCCTGATCTTCACCGACCCGCCGCGGCACCGGCAGCTGCGCAAGCTGATCAACGCGGGGTTCACCCGGCGTCAGGTAGCCATCCTCGAGCCGAAAATCCGCGAGATCGTGCGGGGGATCCTTGCGGGGGTCGAACCCGATTCCGTCCACGAGTTCGCCGAAGAGTTCGCCGCTCCCCTGCCCACCCGTATCATCGCCGAACTGCTCGGTGCCCCGCCCGACGACTGGGAGCAGTTCCGAACCTGGTCGGACGCGGCCACCGGAACCGCCGACCCCGAGGTAGAACTCGATGCCGTCGTGGCCATCGGCCAGTGCTACGAATACTTCCAAAAGCTGATTGCGGCCAGGCGCGCCGAAGCGCGCGACGATGTGCTGTCCGTTCTGGTCAACGCCGACATCGACGGACACCAGCTGTCCGACGAAGACCTGCTCAACTTCGCATTCCTGTTGCTGGTAGCCGGCAACGAAACCACCCGCAATCTGATCGCGCTGGGCACCCTGGCACTGATCGCGCACCCCGGCCAGTGTCGCCTGCTGGTCGACGATCCGTCGCTGATCCCCGGTGCCGTCGAAGAGATGTTGCGGTGGAATAGCCCCGTGGTCCATATGGCACGCACCGCAACCACCGACGTCGAGATTCGCGGCCGGCGGATCGCCGAAGGCGACATGGTGGTGATGCTCTACGGGTCGGCCAACCGGGATGAGGACATATTCGGTCCCGACTCGGAAGAGTTCAAGGTGACCCGCCACCCGAACCCGCACATCGCCTTCGGGTGTGGTGAGCATTCCTGCGTCGGCGCGCAACTGGCACGTCTCGAGGCGTCCGTCATGTTCGACGAACTGCTGCACCGCTTCCCCAGGCTCGAGTTGGTCGGTGACGTGGACCGGGTGCGCGCCACCATGGTGCCCGGCGTCAAGCGGATGCCGGTGCGGCTGGGGGCTTGATCGATGGACTTCGACTTCACGCCCGAGCAACAGCAGCTCCGTGTGGAAATCCGCGCTGCGCTCCAAGAGGTGATGACCCCCGAGCGGAGCGCACTGAGCGAACACATGGAAACCGGCCCGGAGATGAGGGATTGTGTGCGCGCTTTGGCGGCGGCGGATCTGCTTGGTGTCGGCTGGCCTAAAGAGTATGGCGGACAAGGCTTTTCGGCGCTAGAGCAGTTCATTTTCTTCGAGGAAGCCCGGCGGGTGAATGCTCCGATCCCGCTGGTGACACTGAACACGGTCGGGCCGACGCTGATGGAATACGGTACGGAGGAACAAAAGCAGAAGTTCCTTCCGGTGATTCTCGACGGCAGCGTGGAGTTCGCGATCGGCTACTCCGAACCCGGGGCGGGAAGCGACCTGGCGTCGCTACGGACCACGGCGGCGCGCGACGGCGAGGGATGGGTGATCAACGGCCATAAGATGTTCACCAGCGGCGCTGCCTACGCCGACTACATCTGGCTGGCGGCCCGCACCGATCCCAGCGCCAAGAAGCACAAGGGTATTTCCATCTTCATCGTCCCGACGTCGTCGCCCGGGTTCTCCTGGAAGCCGCTGCACACCATGCCGGGTCTGACGACCACGTACACGTTCTACGACAACGTGCGGGTCCCGGCCGACGCGATCGTCGGCGCGGAAAACGAAGGGTGGCTGCTGATCACCACGCAGCTGAATTTCGAGCGTGCCACCCTGGGGAATCTCGGCGCGCTGGAACCGCTGTACGAAAGGACGCTGGGCTGGGCGAAGACCACCGAGCTCGACGGCGCGCGGGTCATCGATCAGCCCTGGGTGCAGCTCATACTCGCCCGGGTTGAAGCACAGGTCGCCGCATACAAACTCATCAATCTGCGGGTGAATGCGGCGATGACCAAGGGCGTGCTCAACATGGCGGAAGCCTCGGCCGCGAAGGTGTTCGGTACCGAGCTGACCCAGCAGGTCGCCCGCCAGTTGCTCGAAGTGCTCGAGAGCAACGGCTCACGCCGTGGCGCTGACGCACCTTTGCGCGGCGCCCTGGAATCTTCCTACCGGGCGGCGGTCCTCAACACGTTCGGTGGCGGCGCCAACGAAATTCAGCGAGATATCATCGCCATGGCCGGATTGGGCATGCCGCGTGCACCTCGTGACCTTCGGACCACAGACAAGTCAGGAGGACCAACGCAGTGACCGAGTTTTATACCCGGCTGAAAGCACTCGTCGGCCAGCCTACCGGTTCGGGAAAGCCGTCGGTGGCACCGGATCCGGTCAATCAGCCGATGATTCGGCACTGGGCTCATGCCCTGGGCGACATGAACCCGGTCTACCTGGATCCGGAATTTGCGGCCGCTTCGCGGTTCGGTGGCATCGTGTCGCCTCCCGCGATGCTGCAAACCTGGACGATGCCGTCGCCGAAACTCGACGGGATCGCAGAACGCGGTGGCGCCCCCATCGAGATCACGACTAACCCCATGGCATTCATCGAAGAGGCCGGATTCACCGGCATTGTTGCGACCAACTCCGAGTACGAGATCGAGCGCTACCCCCGGCTGGGTGACGTCGTCACCTCGACGACGGTGATCGAGGACGTCTCCGACGAGAAGAAGACCGCGCTGGGGACCGGTCACTTCGTGACCTGGGTGACGACCTATGTCGACCAGGACGGTGAAGTGCTGGGACGGCAACGATTGCGAGTGCTGCGATTCAGGCCGGAGCGCTGATGACGACCCGACTGGCACCGGCGATCGGCCCGGACACCGAGTTCTTCTGGACCGGGCTGCGCGAGCACAAACTGCTGATCCAGCGCTGCACCGGGTGTGCAGCGTTGCGTAATCCGCCCCGCCCCATGTGCCCCACATGTCGTTCGGTGGCCTGGGACGCGATCGAATCGTCGGGCCACGGCAGCGTCTACAGCTATGTGCTGCCGCACGAACCCCGGTTCCCCTTCTTCGACTATCCCTACATCGTCGTGCTGGTGGAGCTCGCCGAAGGGGTGCGGCTGGTGTCCAACCTGTGCGACACCGCGCCGGCTGACGTCACGGTCGGGATGTCGGTCGAGGTCTGCTACCGGACGTTCGATAACGACCTGGTACTTCATCAGTTCCGGCCCGCCGCGGACTGAGGTCAACATGGATTTCACCTTCACCGAAGAGCAAGAGACGATCAGCAAACTCGCCCGGGAACTCTTCGAGCGCCGGGCCACCCCCGAACGCTTGGCGGAGCTCGAGGCCGGCGAAACCCGCTACGACGCCGCGCTCTGGAAAGAACTCGCGGCCGCCGACCTGCTGGGTGTCGCGCTGCCGGAGGAGGCCGGCGGCTCGTCCGGAGCAGGTGGCGGCTTCGCTGAGCTCGCGGTTCTGCTGGCCGAGGTGGGATGGAGCGTGGCTCCGGTACCGGCCTACGCGACGCTGGTGCTGGGGGCCGACCCCATTGCCCGGCACGGAAGTCCGGAGCAACGGCAACGCTTTCTTCCCGGCGTCGTCGCGGGAACCCGCATCCTGAGTGCGGGTCTGCAAGAGCCCGGCCATTCCGATCCCACGGACCCGGCCACCACGGCCCGGCGCGACGGCCCCAATTGGCGGCTGGACGGCGTCAAAGAGCTGGTGCCGGCCGCCCAACTCGCCGACACTGTGCTGATTCCCGCCACCGCCGATAACGGTGAGGCCGGCCTGTTCCTGCTCGCGACGGACGCCCGGGGCGTCGATATCCGGCCGGTGGCAACCACGAACCTCGAACCGCACGCGGACGTATTCCTGGACGGTGCACTCGTTTCCGTGCAGGACAGACTCGGTGACGGCCCAGAGGTGATCGGTTCGCTCTACACTCGCGCCCTGGTCGGTCTGTGCGCGATCCAGCTCGGTGTCAGCGAACGGGCCTTGCGGATGACCGCCGAATACACCAGCGGGCGTGAGCAATTCGGCCGGCCGATCGGCAGCTTCCAGGCGGTGCAGCAGCGCATGGCCGACGCGTTCATCGACGTCGAGGCGATCCGGTGGACCACCTGGCATGCGGCCTGGTTGATCGCGCAGGGACGGCCGGCCGACCGGGCGGCCCGGATCGCGAAGTTCTGGGCGGCCGAAGCCGGCGCTCGGGTTGCCGCCACCACCCAACACGTTCACGGCGGGATCGGGATCGACACCAGCTATCCTTTGTATCGCTACTTCCTGTGGGCCAAGCACAACGAGCTCGCCCTCGGTCCGGCGTCTGCGCAGCTGGCCCGCCTCGGCAGCACATACCCGGAAGGACAGCCATGACGACCACCAAAGCCCGCGGAACAACCCCTGGAAAGACCCTGCAGTGCGCCGACATCGAGATCGGTGCCGAGGTGACCCCGCTCGAAATCCCGATCACCACCACGGTGATCGTCGCCGGTGCGCTCGCGTCGCGCGACTTCATGCCGGTGCACCACGACCGCGACTTCGCCAACAAGCAGGGCTCACCCGACTTGTTCATGAACATCTTGACCACCAACGGGCTGTGCGTGCGGTTCCTCACCGACTGGGCAGGACCCGAGGCGATGGTCAAGAAGTTGTCGATTCGCCTCGGCGTGCCGTCCTTGCCCGGCGATCCGCTGCGCTTCACCGGCAGCGTGACCGGTAAGTCGGACGGCCACGATGGTGAAGGTCTTGTCGAAGTAACCTTCAAGGGCGCCAACAGCCTTGGCGATCACGTCTCGGGCACCGCGGTCCTCAGCCTGCTCGACGGAGCCGGTGCGTGAGTAGCTCACTGGGCGGCGCCGCAGCCATCGCGGGTATCGGCCAGACCGAATTCTCCAAGGAATCCGGGCGCAGCGAACTGCAATTGGCGTGCGAGGCCGTCAGTGCCGCAATCGACGACGCCGGCCTGGCGCCGGGCGACGTCGACGGCATGGTCACGTTCACCATGGACGCCAGCGACGAGATCGACGTCGCGCGCAATGTGGGTATCGGCGATCTGACCTTCTTTTCTCGGGTGCCGCACGGCGGCGGGGCGGCAGCCGGCACCGTGGTGCACGCGGCAATGGCCGTCGCGACAGGTATGGCCGACGTCGTGGTGTGTTATCGCGCGTTCAACGAACGGTCCGGCATGCGCTTCGGAGGCAGCGGTCGCAACAGCACGGAGACCCCACCGTTTATGGCGTTCTACGCGCCGTTCGGATTGCTCACTCCGGCGGCGTGGGTGGCACTGCATGCCCAGCGCTACATGTCGACCTACGGCGTGCGCAACGAGGACTTCGGCCGGATTGCCGTGGTCGACCGCGCGCACGCGGCCAACAACCCCGATGCCTGGTTTTATCAGCGCCCGATCACGCTGGAAGACCACCAGAGCTCCCGTTGGATCATCGAACCCGTGTTGCGGCTGCTGGATTGCTGCCAGGAAAGCGACGGCGGGGTCGCGCTGGTGGTCACCAGTGTCCAGCGCGCCCGAGACCTGCGGCAGCCGCCGGCGGTGATCACCGCGGCCGCACAGGGCGCCGCCTACGAGGGTGAGATGATGACCAGCTACTACCGCGAGGACATCACCGGACTTCCCGAGATGGGGGTGGTCGCCGACAAGCTGTGGCGTGATTCGGGCCTCAAGCCCGCCGATATCCAAACCGCCTTTATCTACGACCACTTCACGCCGTTCGTCTTCACGCAACTCGAAGAACTCGGCTTCTGCGGCCGTGGCGAAGCCAAAGACTTCGCCACCGTTGAGAACCTGTCGCTCGGCGGGACACTGCCGATCAACACCAACGGCGGGCTGCTCGGCGAGGCCTATATCCACGGCATGAACGGCATCACCGAAGCTGTGCGTCAAGTGCGCGGCACTTCCTACAACCAGGTCGGCAACGTCGAACACGTCCTGGTCACGTCGGGCACCGGGGTGCCCACCAGCGGACTGATTCTGGCGCCGGCCGACTGACGGAGGAGCATGATGCCCAGGCTCGCATTGTTGACCGCGGTCGGCGGACCGATCGAGCTCGCGGAATACCCGCTCACCACACCGGCGCAGGGAACAGCGGCGCTGAGACTGCGCATGGCCGGAATCTGCGGATCCGATCTGCATATCTTCCGCGGTGAGCTACCACTGCCCTATCCCTTCGCGATGGGCCACGAGATGGTCTGCGAGATAGCCGAACTCGGGCAAGGGCTAACCACAGACGCAACCGGTAAGCCGCTCGCGGTGGGCGACCGGGTTGTGACACCGTATTTCTGGACGTGCGGGCAGTGCCACGCCTGTTCACGTGGCCGGTCGTACGCCTGCCAGAACCTGATGGCCGGCGAATTCCCCACCCACCAAAAAGCCCCGCACTTCATCGCCGCACACGGCGAGTACTACTACACCAATCGCCGGCAGCCGCTGTACAAAGTGCCCGAGGAGCTCACCGACGCGCAGGTCGCTCCGCTCAACTGTGCGCTGGCACAGGTATTGTTTGCGCTGCGCGATGTGCGGCTCGGCGATACCGTCGTTATCCAGGGCGCCGGCGGGCTGGGTATCAACGCCGCCGCGGTCGCTCGCACCGCAGGCGCGGTGGAGGTGATCGTCATCGACATGATCCGCGAGCGGCTCGACGTCGCATCGGATTTCGGTGCCACACACTGCATCAACGCCGGCGGCATCTCGACCCCGGAAGTCACCGAACAGGTCCGTGAACGTACCGGCGGCATCGGCGCCGACTGGGTGCTCGAAGTCGTCGGGGTGCCAGGCGTCATTCCCGACGGTGTCGGATTCCTCAACAACGGCGGCACCCTTCTCGAGGTCGGCAACGTCGGCGTGGGACACACATTCGAACTCGACCCCAGCGTGTTGGTGTACGGCAACAAATCGGTACGCGGCGTGATGCTCTACGAGCCGATCACCCTGGCAATCGGCCTATCCTTCCTGCAGCACACCAGCTTCCCGTTCCACCGACTCATGCCTGAGCCGTTCCACCTCGCCGACGTCAACGAAGCGTTCGAATCAGCCGGCGCCGGTTTGGTACCGAGAGGTGCACTGGTGCCCTGATGACCCAGGCTTCTGCGTTGACCCAGGCCACCGAGACTCGCGAGCTCATCATCGAGTCCGCGTACGGATGCTTTCGCAAGCACGGACTGCAGAAGGCGACGATTGTCGACATTGCCAAGATGGCGGGCGTATCCCGCAGCACTGTCTACGAGTACTTCCGGGACAAGGGCGCCGTTCTCGAAGCCTGCGCCGAACATGCTTCTGAGCATTTCTACCGCGAGATGTCCAAAGCAATGGATCGAGGCACCTCGCTCGAAGAAAAGCTAACCCGTGCAGCAGTATTCGTGACCCGGGCGCGACGCGTCATCGCCTCCGAGGAGTACTTCGACGAAGATGCGATCAGCCTGCTGCTGACCAAAGACGCCGCCGTACTGCTGCGCGAATGCGCCGACTTCTTCGCGCCGTACCTCGCCGCCGCGAAACTCACCGGTGAGGTTCGCAAAGACCTCGGCGTCGAGTCTGCCGGTGAATGGTTCGCACGGATATTGTTCTCGCTGTTCAGCACGCCGTCATCGACACTGGACATGGCGAACCCCGACGTCGTCGCCGAGTTCGTTCGCGCGCACGTCGTGCGGGGGTTCGCCAGCGAGCGCGTCCGACCGAGGCGAGCATACGGTTAAAGGGATGCCGGCGGCATACAATCCCGGCGTGACCGAAAGACGCGGTCGGGGTCGCCCGCGCGACAACCAGCGTGTTGAGACTGACGTTGTCAGGGCGACGCTCGCCGAGATCGAAGAAAAGGGCCTCGCCAATTGCACAGTGGAGTCGATCGCAGCTCGTGCAGGCATCGGTAAGGCGACGTTCTACCGGCGCTGGCCCAACAAAGAAGCCGTGCTGTACTTCGTGGCGAGCCGGCTGACTCACATCGTCGAACCCGTCGACACCGGCGATCTACGCAAGGACCTGCTTTCGGTAATCGACCCGGTCCGCAAGGTGATGTATGGCGGCTCCAACGCGAGCGTGGTGCCCACCTTCCTCGCCGAGGCGGCCCGCGACCCGCGAATGCGGGAGTTCGTCGCGAAATTCACCGAGGAGGGCCGGATGGGCGCCATCCACGCCCTCGAACGAGCCCAGCGCCGTGGCGAGCTGCGCCGTGATGTCGATCCGGACGCCGTGGTCGACATGATCTATGGCTCTTTCGAGGGCCGCTTCCTGAACTTCGGTGAGCGCGTCAGCGCGGCGTACATCCGCAAGGTCGTCGACCTTGCGCTGCACGGCATTCTGAAGCAGTAGCGGCATGCCGGGCCCGTTGAATTCGCTGGTCGATGTCCAAGTGCTTGACATGTCGGACGACATTGCCGGGGCGTACTGCGCGAAGCTGCTGACCGATGCCGGTGCGGTGGTCGTCAAGATCGAGCCACCGGCGGGGCACCCCTTGCGCTCATGGTCTCAATCCGGGTCGGTGGGATCCGACGGGGAGCGCGACGGCGCGCTGTTTCGTTACCTGGCCGCAGGGCAACGCAGCGTCGTCGTCGACCCCGACGAGGTAAGTGATCGGGCGCGGCTGCAACGACTCGCGTCGGCCAGCGACATCATTCTGGCCGGCCACGGCGACGTAGCCCGGCTCCACGATGCCCATCCACAAGCGATCGTCGTGGCGATCACATCCTTCGGGCTGGACGGCCCTCGCGGCGGTGAGCAATCGAGCGACTTTCTGCTGCAGGCACTTTCCGGATCGCTGCATGCACATGGAACGGTCGACGGCAGTCCTCTCGCCGTCGGGGGCGGTGTGACGAGCTGGATACCGGGCGCATACGCCGCGGCGGGCGCACTGGCGGCGCGTGCCCGGGCAGCGCGTACCGGGTGCGGTGAGATCGTCGACGTGTCCACCCTGGAGTGCTTCGCGCTGACGCTGCTGTGCTATCCGTCGGTTCGTGCCAGCCTTCCGGGCGCCACCTTGACCCGCAGCGTCTACACGTTCATCCCCGGCATCGAGCCGTGCCGGGACGGGTTGGTCGGTTTCACCGCCTTGACCGTCCAGCAATGGCACGACTTCCTGGCGATGATCGACCGCCATGACCTCATCGACAGCCACGAATTCGACGACCTCGTCGTACGCATAGAACGCCGCGACGAGATCCTGCCCGCCATTCACTCGTGGACGATGCGGCACAACGTTGACGAGATCGTCGATCTGGCAGCTGATTTCCGGGTTCCCGCAGCACCGCTTCTCAACGGGGCGACACTCCCGGCCCTCGACCATCTGCAGGCGCGGGAGCTGTTCGATGTGAATCCGCGGGGAGGGTTCGCGCACCCACGTCCACCGTTCCGGTCCTCGGCGACGGGGCGGCGAGCACCCGCACCGGCGCCGGCCCTTGGCGAGCACCAGGATCTGGAGCTACGGCCCCGACGCCCGACGGGTCGCGCGCCGGGGGACGCTGATAATCGCCTGCCGCTCGATGGTGTGCGGGTGCTGGATTGCACGGCGTTCTGGGCGGGGCCGTGTGCGACACAGTATCTCGCCACGCTCGGAGCCGATGTGATCAAGGTGGAGTCCATCCAACGACCCGACGGCATGCGGTTCAACGTGACTGTGCCGCCTACCGTCGAGCAGTGGTATGAACAGGGCTTCCTGTTTCTGCCGGCCAACCTCAACAAGCGGGGGATCACCCTCAACCTCGCCGACGACCGCGGCCGGGAGCTGTTCCTGGCTCTCGCCGCCCGAAGTGATGTGGTCTTCGAGAACTACTCGCCGCGGGTCATGGAGAATTTCCGGCTCACTTTTTCCGATCTCCAGGCAGCGCGCGCGGACATCGTCATGGTGCGGATGCCGGGTTGGGGACTCGAGGGGCCGTGGCGGGACCGGCCCGGCTTCGCCACCACCATGGAGCAGGCATCGGGCATGGCGTGGGTCACCGGCTATCAGGACGGCCCACCCATGGCGCCCGGGCTGTGCGACCCACTCGCCGGCATTCACGCAGTTTTCGCCACGCTCGCCGCCCTCGAGGAGCGGCGGGCAACCGGCCGGGGCCAGCAGGTCGAGGTGTCGATGATCGATATGGCGGTCAACGTGGCGGCCGAGCAGATCGTCGAGTATGCGGTCTACGGCAACCTCATGACACGTGCCGGCAACCGCGACGTCAAAGTGGCACCGCAGGGCGCCTATTCGTGCGCCGATAGCCAGACATGGATCGCACTGTCGGTGTCGAACGACACAGAATGGCTGGGCCTGAAGACGGCGCTGGGCAATCCCCCGTGGGCTGACGAACCAGCGCTTGCGACGGCCGAGGGTCGCAGCAGACACCCAGGGCTTGACGACGAGGTGGCCGCCTGGTGCGCGGCACGACCACTGGACTCCGCGCTCGCCACGCTGCGGGAAGCCGGCGTGCCGGCCGAGCCTGTCGTGCCGTCCTACGCGATCGACGCCGACGAGCAGATGCAAGCCCGCGCGTTCTGGCAGCCGGTCGCGCATCCGGTCGTCGGCACACATCTATATCCGGGGTGGCCGATTCGGCTGTCGGGAGGACCGGCGCAGTGGTACACGTCCGCGGCGCCGCTGTTGGGCCAGCACACCGAGGAGGTCCTCAAGGAGCTGGGGCTGACTGAGCAGCAACTGGCTGATTTGCGGGAGGCCAACGTCATCGGCGACCGTCCCCGCGGCCTGTGATCGGCTTGGCTCCAGCCGCGAAAGTGCAACGACCGACACGTCTACTCGGGAAATGCGTTGGCAGTCGCACTTTCGCGGCTAAAGGAGGGGCTTGACGCCCCTTTTCATCACCTGCGTGTCGCGACACGGGCGGGCCTGGCAGGCCAAGCGCACTGTCTCGCCCTCGTAGAAAGCGCGGCCAGCAAACTTGTCGAGGCCGGCGACTTCGGCCGGCTCAGGTGCGCAGAACGCGTCGGCCTCCTCGGCGACGATGAAGCAGGCCGTGCACTGCGCCTTGCCATGGCAGATGGTTGGCCAGTGGTAGCCGGCACGCTCGGCGGCGGCCATGAGCGACTCGCCGTCCTCTACCTGGATTGCGATGCCGGATGGTTTCACGATTACGAGTGGCACAAGAAGCATCCTATTACTTGACACGATCGTTTCGTAAATCCTACAGTCAATGAAACGCGCAGCCCAGAAGGGAATTTCACGCATGACGATGACGGTGCCGAACGGGCTTTTGATAGATCCCGGCACAACCAATTGGATCCCAAAAGAGCGCTACACCTCCCGAGAGTTCTTCGACCTCGAAATGGAGAAGCTCTGGCCGCGGGTATGGCAGGTTGCCTGCCGCGAGGAAGAGATTCCCAACCCCGGTGACTTCATCGAGTACACAATCGGCGATCAGTCAATTTTGCTGGTGCGGTCCGATTCCGGCACCATCAAGGCGTACTTCAACACCTGCCCGCATCGCGGAACCCGGTTGGCCGCCGACTGCGGGAACTTCGGCAACGACGAGATCCGGTGCCGGTACCACGCCTGGCGGTGGGATCTGGGCGGGTCGATCAGGGAAGTGGTCGACAGACACGATTTCCCGGCGACGATGACCGACGACGATGTGCGACTTCGCGACGTGCAGGTCGGCCGGTGGGGTGGCTTCGTGTTCGTCAACATGGACCCGAACTGCGAATCACTCGAGGAGTTCCTCGGTGACTTACCGTCGCTGCTGAGGCCCTACCACTTCGAGCAGATGCGGTTCAGGGCCTACCGCACGACGATCTTCGAGGCCAACTGGAAGCTCGTGATCGACTCGTTCAACGAGGGCTACCATCCGCAGGGCACCCACCCACAAATGCTCACCTGGTATGACGACACCGCGTCGGTCTACCGCCAGGTCGGCAAGCACGCGCGGATGGGACACGACGAGCAGCGCGAACGCAAGATCGGTCCCAGCCCGCGGCTACAGATGTCCGATGACGATTACGACGAAGTGGAACTCCTGCTCTTTCAGATCGAGGCCACCTCGGGGCTGTGGTCGCGCGAAGACCGCGCCCGCATCAACGACATTCAGCAGAACGGCCTGCCCGACGGGGTACACGCCATCGATGTGCTCGACGACATCCGGATAAACGGGCTGAAAAGCCGCGGGATCGACCTGTCGGGCATGACCAAGGCCGAGATCCTCGAGGGCGGCGACTACCACTTCTTCCCCAACATGGTCGGCCCCGGCGCGGTCGGCAACTTCACGCTCTACCGTGCCCGGCCGAACGGCCTCGACCCGGACAGCACGGTCATGGACATGTGGGCGCTGGAATGGGTTGCCCCGGGCAGTGATCCGCCGGCCTACCACAAGAAGTTCTACGCAAACTGGCGCGAGAAGGACTGGGGCCTCATCAACAACCAGGACTACGCCAACTACCTCGAAGTACAGACCGGGCTGAAGTCCCGCGGCTGCACGGGGATGATGCTGAACCCGGTGCAGGAGGCCAACCTTCTGCACATGCACCGCGTCATCGACCAGTACCTGACATCTTGAGCCGACCGTGATCGGGCCGCGCCAGCGCCCGCATGAAGAACGTCAGGTTGGCCGGTCGTTCGGCCAGTCGCCGCATGAAGTACCCGTACCACTGGGTGCCGAACGGCACATACACCCGCACCCGGCATCCGTCGTCGACCAACCGGCGCTGCTCGCCGTCACAGATGCCGTACAACATCTGATATTCGAAATCGTCGACGGTCCGGCCGGATTCACTTGCCAGTGTGGCCGCGGCGTCGATGATGGCCGGGTCGTGTGAAGCCACCATCGGGTAGCCCGCTCCCGTCATCAGCGCCCGAAGGCAGCGCAGGTAGGAGTCGGCGACGGCCGCGCGGTCGCGGTAGGCCACCGACACCGGCTCGTCGTAGGCGCCTTTGCACAGCCGGACCCGCGCCCCGGTGGCCGCGAACTGCTCGCAATCGCCGAGCGTCCGGCGCAGGTAAGCCTGCAAAACCACACCCAGCCAGCCGAAGTCGGCCCGCAGATCGGCGACGATCGATAGCGTCGAGTCGGTGGTGGTGTGGTCTTCGGCGTCCACGCTGACCCAGGCCCCGACTCGCTGAGCCCGCCGGCAAATGGTGTGGGCGTTCTCCCGGGCGATCTTCTCGCCGTCGCGCTCCAGCGCCTGCCCCAGCGCCGAAAGCTTGAGCGACACCTCGAGCGGTCGCACACCCTCGCGCGTCGCGTCGGAACGTCTGCCCAGCGCATCCAGCAGGTCGAGGTAGGACTGCATGTTCGCGGTAGCGCCGTCGATGTCGGTGACATCCTCGCCCAGGTAATCGATGCTGACCATTCGCCCCGAATCTCGCAGCGCGGCAACGCTGTCCAGTACGTGTACACACGTCTCACCCGGCACGAACCGGCGCACCACCTTGCGGGTGACCGGTAGCCGTTGCGCGGTACGGCGCAGTCCGTCAAAGCGGCTGGCCGCCAGGATCGCCGGCCGCACCGTCGTGGCGAACACGCCGGCTTTAATGGGCGCGACCCGCTGCGCCCGGCTTCGCCGCGCTGGCGATCGCACCCTGGCTTTAATGGGCGCGACCCGCTGCGCCCGGCTTCGCCGCGCTGGCGATCGCACCCTGGACATCACTGCGCCGCCATGTGCGGATATTCGTGGTCGGTGGCCGCAACGAACGTCTCCTTGATCGTGCGCGCCGAGGTCCAGCGCAGCATATTCAGCACCGACCCGGCCTTGTCGTTGGTGCCCGACCCGCGGGACCCGCCGAATGGCTGCCGGCCCACCACCGCTCCGGTGGGCTTGTCATTGACGTAGAAGTTGCCGGCTGCGAACCGCAGTCGGTCCTGGGCGGCCAGCACAGCGTCGCGGTCGTCGGCGATCACCGCGCCGGTCAGCGCGTAGCGGGATCCGGTGTCGATGACGCCGAGGATCCGCTCGTAGGCGTCATCGGGGTAGACATGCACCGACAACAGCGGCCCGAAATACTCGATGGCAAAGGCCTCATCGGTCGGATCGTCGCCCAGTAGAACCGTCGGACGCACGAAATAGCCTTCGCTGTCGTCATATTCACCACCGACCGCGATTGTGACCCCGCTCGCGCCTTTGGCCCGCTCAATGGCGTTGACGTTCTTGGTGAACGCGCGCCGGTCGATCAGCGCGCCGCCGAAGTTGGACAGGTCGGTGATGTCGCCGTAGCGCAGTCCCGCGGCGACGGCCAGGAAGTCGTCGCCCATCTGCTGCCACACCGTGTGCGGGATGAACGCCCGCGACGCCGCCGAGCATTTCTGCCCCTGGTAGTCGAACGCGCCGCGAATCAAAGCCGTGGTCAGCACGTCTGGCCGTGCCGAGGAGTGTGCGACCACGAAGTCTTTGCCGCCGGTCTCACCAATCAGTCGCGGGTAGCTGTGGTAGCGCCCGATGTTTGCGCCCACCTGCTGCCAGAGCCGCTGGAAGGTGGCCGTCGAGCCGGTGAAGTGGATACCCGCCAGCCGCGAATCAGCCAGCGTCACATCGGAAACCGCGTAGCCGTCGCCAGTCACCAGGTTGATCACCCCGGGCGGCAGGCCGGCGGCCTCCAGCAGTTGCATGGTCAGATAGGCCGCCAAGGTCTGGGTGATCGACGGCTTCCACACCACGGTGTTGCCCATCAACGCCGGTGCGGTGGGCAGATTCCCCGCGATCGAGGAGAAGTTGAACGGCGTGATCGCATAGACGAATCCGTCCAGCGGTCGGTAGTCGGAGCGGTTCCACTCGCCACGGCCACTGAGCGGCTGCTGCGCCATGATCTGCCGGGCAAACGCGACGTTGAACCGCCAGAAGTCGATCAGCTCGCAGGGCGCGTCGATCTCGGCCTGATAGGCAGTCTTGGACTGGCCGAGCATGGTCGCCGCCGCGATGGTTTCCCGCCACGGCCCGGCCAGCAGATCGGCCGCGCGCAAAAAGATCGCGGCGCGCTCGTCGAACGGCATCGCCGCCCAATGCGCCCGGGCGGTCATGGCGGCGTCGATGGCGGCGGCCGCCTCGGCGTGGGTGGCGTTGGTCAGCGTGCCCAGTCGGGCGGCGTGCCGGTGCGGCTGCACGACGTCGATTCGCGCACCTTCGCCCATCCGATGGGTGCCGCCGATGACGTGCGGCAGGTCGATCGAATGATCGGTCAGCGCGGACAACGCGGCGCACAGCCGGGCGCGTTCGGGTGAGTTCGGCGCATAGTCGTGGACCGGTTCGTTGACGGGCAGTGGGACCTCGGTGATGGCATCCATGCTTGTCAGCATGCCCGCCGGGCGGCATCACGCGCTTGGCCGATCCCACAATACACAGCATTACCAGCAGTAGAATCGGACAATATGCGGGTGGCTGGTGTCGGGCTGGGCCAACTGCTGCTGGCCCTGGACGCGACGATGGTGAGCCTGGTCGACGCCCCGCGCGGCCTGGACCTGACGGTGGCCTCGGCGGCGTTGATCGATTCCGACGACGTGCGACTGGGGTTAAGGATGAGCGCGGAGTCGGCCGACGTCTGCTTCTTTGTGGGTCTCACCGACGACGAGGCGCAGCGGTGGATCACCACCGCGGCTACCGGCCGGGCACCGATGGCCGTCTTCGTCAAGGCGCCGTCGGACGCGCTGGTGACGCGGGCCGCGAAGGCCGGGATCGCAGTGGTGGCCGTGGAGCCGCAGGCCCGCTGGGAACGGTTGTACCAGTTGGTCAATCACGTGTTCGAACACCACAGTCCCTCGTTAGCCGAAGGTGACTCGGGCACCGACTTGTTCGGCCTGGCGCAGTCGGTTGCCGACCGGATCCACGGCATGGTCAGCATCGAAGACGACCAGTCGCACGTGCTGGCCTACTCGGCGTCGGGCGACGAGGCCGACGAGTTGCGGCGGCTGTCCATCCTGGGCCGCGCGGGCCCACCCGAGCATCTGGAATGGATCAGCCGGTGGGGCATCTTCGACGCGCTGCGGACCGGCAGTGACGTGGTTCGGGTGGCGGAGCGACCGGAGCTCGGCCTGCGGCCGCGGCTGGCGATCGGTATCCACCAGCCACCGGTCGACGCACGTCGGGCACCGGCATTCTCCGGCGCCATCTGGGTGCAGCGCGGTTCGCAGCCATTGGCTGACGACGCCGAGGAGGTGCTGCGCGGTGCGGCCGTTTTGGCCGCGCGCATCATGTCACGGCTGGCGACCCGGCCGTCGACGCACGCGCTGCTGCTGCAACAGCTACTGGGGCTGGCCGAGGGCGGATCTGTCGACGTCATCGATATCGCCCGCGAACTGGACATCCCCACCGACGGCAGCGCCGCACTGATCGGCGTGGACGCCACCGAAATACATCCGCGACTGGCCGACATCGTGGCATTGAGCGCCAATGCTTTTCGCGCCGACGCTCAGGTCACGTCCAGCGGCTCGCGAATCTACGTGTTGTTTCCTCAGACGGCCCAAGCCCCGGCGGTCGCCTCCTGGATTCGCGGCACGATCACCAGCCTGCGCAATGAGCTGGGCCTGCAGCTGCGGGCCGTCATCGCCGCGCCGGTCGCCGGTTTGAAGGGCGCGGCCGCGGTACGGACCGAGGTGGACCGGGTGTTGGATAGCGCTGCACGACACCCGGATTCGGCCGGTCAGGTGATGTCGCTGGCCGAGGTGCGCACCGCGGTGTTGCTCGACGAGATCGTCACGATGGTGGGTGCCGACGAGCGGCTCGTCGACCCGCGGGTGCGCGATCTGCGAGCCCGTGACCCGGCGCTTGCCCAGACGCTGCGGGTCTACCTGGACAGCTTCGGTGATATCGGCGCCGCGGCGCAGCGACTGCACGTACATCCCAACACCGTGCGCTACCGGGCCCGCCGCATCGAAGCACTGTTGTCGACGTCGCTGACCGATCCCGATGTGCGGCTGGTGCTTTCGCTGAGTCTGCGCGCTACCGAACGCTCGCAATGATGTTTACGGTTGCGACGGCGCCTTCGGCTGGTCGGTGATTTTCGAATCCTGCCCTGCGCCGGCCGACATGGTGGCGGCCTCGCCACGGGCCAGGGCCACCGTCGCGACGATCACCACCACCGCTGCCGCTACCAGGACGACCCACTCAGGGCCAGGGGCTTGCAACGTCTCCTTGAGTACGGTGATGCCCAGTACCACGGCCACCACCGGCTTCGCGACGGTCATCGTCGGCAGGGAGGCGGTCAGCGCACCGGCGCGAAACGCCGACTGCTGAAAGATCATTCCGACCACACCGGCGAGCACCCAGGCGTACAGCTCGGGTGTATGCAGCAGTTGGCCGGCGCCGTGGCCGAGCACGTCGACAATGCCCTTGGTCAGCACCGCGAACAGCGCCAACGACGAACCCGACACCGCCGCCAGCAGCACCGCCGAGGCCGGTCGATCCGACCAGATCCGGGCGCCCAGCACACACAAACCCAACGCCGGACCCATCACGACGGCCACGACGAGCCAGGTTTCCAACGAGCCGCGAGATTGGCCCGCCGTCGGATCCCCCACCGCGACGACTACCGCCAACGCCACGGCCAGCACTACCGCCCACATCCACTCCCCGCGGGTGATCCGATGACGGGTCAACCGCGCATAGATGGGTAACGCGAACAGCAGCACCGCCACCTGCAGCGACGTGACCAACATGACCGAACCCTTCACGAGGGCCGCAGCAAGCAGACAGTAACTGGCGATGTCGCCGATACCGCCCAGCCACCACCGGGTGTCACGCACCAACATGCCGAACAACGCCAAGTGGCCGACCGGTTTGTCGGTGATCTCCTGCGCGCACCGCTGGCGGATCACACTGCCGATCGCGGCTGCCAGCGCGGCGCACAGCGCAAGAATCGCCGCCACATCCGTATTCGACATGGGTGACCTCCTCGACGTCCGGCCCGGCTTAGCAGGCCTGCGCCGAAACCGCCTCAATACTTACTTCACTAATCTAGGCATGAGTCCTCAGAGCGGAAACTTCGAGCCGGTGAGCTGTTCGGACAGCTCCCAGAGTGCGGCGGCGGTAGTTGCCCGCCTGGCCGGCCAGCTGCGCCAGGTCGGCTGGGCGCGCCCGTACAGGCCGAATCGCGGGCCGATGAACGTATTGCCTGGTAGATCCTGCGATACCGCGTACAACGTCTGCCGGGCACCGAAGCCAGCATCGGTGGACACAACGTGGTCGGCGGCCAATACCAGCGCGTCGCCCAATCTGCGGCCGGAGTTGCCTTGCAGGTTCGTGCGCGACCAGCCGGGGTGGGCGGCCAGCGCGCGCAGCGAGGAGCCGACGCTATCCAGGCGCCGCTGCAGCTCACGGGTGAACAACAGGTTGGCGAGCTTTGACTGGCCGTAGGCCAGCCACGCCGAATACGGCCGCGATTGCCAGTTCAGATCTTTGAGGCTGATGTAGCCGATGTTGTGCAGCAGCGAGGACACCGTCACGACCCGGTCGGTGATGTTCGGCAGCAGCAGGTTGGTCAACGCGAAATGACCGAGATGATTGGTGCCGATCTGGCCCTCGAAGCCGTCGACGGTCAGCGCGTATTTGGTGGCCATGATGCCGGCGTTGTTGACCAGGACGTCGACCTGGTCTATGCCGTCGGCGAACCGCCGCACCGAGGACAGGTCCCGTAAGTCGAGGTGACGCACCTCGACTTGAGAAGTTCTGGGGCCGGTCATGCGCTCGGCGGCGGCCTCGCCCTTTCCGGTGTTGCGCACGGCCAGAATGACGCGGGCACCGGCCCGGGCCAGCTCCCGGGCGGTCACCTCACCCAGCCCAGCGTTGGCTCCGGTGACAATGACGGTGCGTCCGGCGAAAGAGGGCAGGTCCGCCGCGGTCCAACCGGCCATGGCAGACACCCTAATCCGAGGTGTCGCCGTCGGTTACGGCGAGATTCAACCCCGGTCGCCGCGGGTATCGTCCTCGATAGTGCGGAAAACCCACCTGGGCGCCCCGGCCCTCGCTGAGGAGTAGTCAATTGGACCGCGGATGTATCTAGGCGTCATCGTCAATCCGAAAGCACGCAAGAATCTCGCTGCGCCGGGTGATCGCAGTGCCGACCTGCGTCGCATTGTCGGGCCGTGGGGCGAGGTGCACGAAACCGCATCCGTCGAGGACCTCCGCAAGACCGTGGAACAGCTTTATCCACGGGTCACCCACCTGGTTGGCGACGGCGGCGACGGCGCATTGCACTGGCTGGTCAACGAAATCGGGCAATGCGTGACCGATCCGCAACGCTGGCCGACATTCGTGCCGACCAACGGCGGCAGTGTCAACGCCGTCGCACGCAAGGCGCGAGTACGCGGCCGCGCCGATGCGATTGTTCGGGCGCTGACAGCTGCCGCCGAGGCGGATCGGCCGCCGCCCGAAGTGTGCCTCGACACGCTGCAACTCGACGGCGAAACCGCGGACGGCACGACATTTCATCGGCTCTGCTTCGGGCTGGCCGCAGGCGGTGTCGGCAACCGGTTCTACGACAAGTACTACGCAAACCCCGACCATGGCCGTGCGGCCGTCGCCCGTGTGATCGCGCGCACGTTCGGCGACTACGTGACCTCCAAGGTTGCCCCCGGCCGCTTGAACAGGCCCAACTGGGCGGCACACCTGTTCACTCCGACGCACGCCCGCGTCGTCATCGACGGCGAGGAGGTCCCGACGCGGACGCACAGGTTGCTGCACGCCGGCGCGATCGACCTGTGTATCGGCGGTCCGTTCCGGCTCTTCCCGAAGGCCGCCGAACCCGGTGCGCTGCATTTCCAGGCCGGGGAGATAAGGCCCTCGAGGATCGTAGTGCAGCTTCCCGCGGCGCTCACCTACGGCAGCATCCGCGGTAAGCGGGTACGCGACGTCAATGGCCGGGAGATGATCATCGAGGCCGAGGACGAGCCGCTGTCGCCGATCATCGACGGTGAGCGCTTCGTCGGCATCGTCAGGCTCGTGGCCCGCGCCGGGCCGCGAATCCGGGTAGCGCGGGTAGGGTCGTCAACCGCCGCTTGAGTGCGAGGTGCGACTCGTTCGTGAGGTCACCGCCGATCCCGGATGATGCGGGTGATCTGGGTGGAGAGATTGGGATCGCTCAGTAGTTGGTCGACGAGTGCGACGAGGACCTCTTGCCCGGTGACGCGAGCGAGTCCGAGGCGGTCGGCGGCTTCTCGCTGCCAGATGTCGAGGGCTCGGTGCTGAGCCGGTGACAGGTCGACTGTTCGTCGTGTTCGTTGGGTGCGTGTCCGTCCGATGGCGAAGGGTTCGGTCGGCGCCGCCGCGACTGCGGGAGTGAACCGTTGGGAGTCTTTGTTGCGGTCGGCTGGGCTCATCGTGATGACCTCCTCTCGGCACTGCGTCTCAGTATGTCAGTCTCAGTATGTCCGTACGGCGGGGGGCGTACCGCGGTGTAGCCGCAGCTTCGCCGTCGGCGTGATCGTTAGTTTGCTGGAGCACCCGGCTCCGGAAGATATCGGCCAACAACGTAACGGGCTGTTTGTTTGCGGTAATTTTCTCGATATTGCCGATTGCGGTGGTAGGTGCCGATAGTCGCGGAGGGCTTGGGTGGTAACGATCAACCAATACGGAATTCAGCAGATACGTACATCAGTATCTTCGTATCTACGCTAATCGACCTGGGCAGATGATGCAGATATGGCACTGAAGTACTGAAAGTAGGACTTACGGAAAGCGATTGAATTCCACACGTGGTTCAGTCTCTCAACCGGCGGGTACTGCGCTATCCAGCCCAAGCACAGGAAATTTAGCCTAGTAGCTGAATTTATCCTGTGAGGTCAATGTGCAGTATCAAAAAAGGCTCCCGCGGCTTTGCTTGTGACCGGCCCGAGGCGCTATGATCGCCTTTATCAGTTGATGAAGTTCGTTGTGCTATTGACTTCGTGCCAATGCGGGCCCCGAGAGGATGGATGACTCCGATGGAGACGCTTCTTGATTACCTGGAGATGTGGGAAGCGCAGATACCGGACCAGACCCTCTACCGGTTCGTCGATGTCGACGGCCGGGAACTCGAGCACTACACCTACCAAAGCTTCGCCGAGCGCACGCGTGAGCTGGCCGCCTACTTGTCTACCGAGGCCGGACTCAGGCGTGGAGACCGGGCGCTACTGGTCTACCCGCCGGGTCTGGAGATGGTGGCGGCGTTCTACGCCTGCGCGCGCATCGGAGTGATCGCCGTACCGGTCAGCCCTCCGTTGCCCATGGCGTTCGAAGCGGGGCTGGCCAAGCTCAGCTTCATCGCGCGGGACTCCCAGGCCAAGGCGGTGCTGTCGACCAAGGAGTTCGAGTACAACTACCGGATGCTGCTCGGCCACGGACAAAGTGCGCCGGCCTGGCCACACGCCGCACGGCCCCCGGTGCTGCCCTGGTTCGCGACCGACGGCACACAGGACTTTGGCGGCGCCCCCGTACCGGACACGCCCGGCGAGGTGCTCTTCCTGCAGTACACCTCCGGTTCCACCAGCGATCCCAAGGGCGTGATCGTCAGCCACGCCAACGTCATCGCCAATTGCCCGGATTTCAACGGTGGCGAGGTGGCGGTCAGCTGGCTCCCGCAGCACCACGACATGGGCTTGATCTCCGCTTACCTGTTCATATTGGTACTCGGCGGGACCACGCATGCGATGTCACCGATCGACTTCCTCCAGCGGCCATCGGCCTGGCTTCGGCTCATCAGCGACGTGCGCGCCACCCACTCGCCGGCGCCGAACTTCGCCCTCGAGTACTGCCTGCGCGAGGACAAGCTCCCCACCTCCGCGCTGGCTGGGATCGACCTGAGCAGTCTGGACAGCATCGTCGTCGGGGCGGAGCCGCTGCGGGCCAAGACCTTCACGCGCTTCCGGGAACGCTTCGCTGCCTACGGTCTGCGGCCCGACGCGCTGGTCGGCGCTTTTGGTTTGGCCGAAAACACCCTGGGCGTGTCCTTCTGGGGGCGCCAGATCCTGGCTCTGAACAAGCGAGCGCTGGAGCAGAACCTCGCCCGGGTAGAAAAGGGCCTGCCCGAGAACAACAACCAGGTTCCAGTGGTGAGCTGTGGCAAGCCCGTGGTCGGGAACGTGGTCCGCATCGTCGATCCCCAAGCGGGGCAAGCCCTCGGCGAGGGCCGGGTCGGCGAGGTTTGGGTGGCCGGCGCGTCCAAGGGAGGTGGCTACTGGAACCGCCCCGACCTCACCGCGGAGACCTTCGAAGCCCGCATCGCAGGTGATGACCAACACGCCTATCTACGGACGGGGGATCTCGGCTTCCTGTACGAGGGCGAGCTGTTCGTCTGCGGCCGGAGCAAGGACCTGATCATCGTTCGCGGCGTGAATTGCTACCCCTCGGACATCGAGGCCATCGTGGAACGGTCGGCCGCGGAAGTCCGCAACGGCTGCGTCGCCGCCTTCTCGGTCGAGCGCGAGGAGCAGGAAGCGCTGGTCGTGGTCGCCGAGGTGCGCGACCAGCACGCGCTCCAGGATGGCAAGGCGCTGGCGCGAGCGATCCGCAGGCACTGCCACATCGATCCGCACATCATCTCGTTCGTGCCGCCGCACAGCATTCCCAAGACCACCTCGGGGAAGATCCGGCGCGCGCAGACCCGCCAGCTCTGGCTGGACGACAAGCTGCCCGTGTTCGCGAGCTACACCCACCCGACCCAGGAAGGCCTCGATGCTGGCGCAGGCCCGCTGGAACGCTTCGGCAATCTCATCGAGAGCTACGACCTGACCGGACAAGAGGACTGCTCCTTCGCAGATCTGGGTATCGACTCGCTGGCTCTGGCCGAGCTTCGCGCCGACCTGCAGGCCTTGCTCGAAGAGCATGGCGCGGGCGAGCTGGCCGAGGATGTCAACACACGACTGCTCCAGCGCCTGACGGTCGCCGAATTCTTCCGGCTCATGCGACAGTTCGGTGAGGGGTCCGAACTGCCGCTCGACACTCTGCGGCAGGCGCTGGATCAGATTTCCGCCGAGTACGAGGAATACGAGACCACGCAGATGCGCGCCGACGCGCAGCTGCCCCTGCCGGCGCTGCCGCCGGCGCGATCCGGCGCGCCGAGCA
>NZ_JBOHHI010000064.1:0-20302 GCF_050700595.1 Mycobacterium sp. | reverse complement strand
GGACCTGGGCGGCCGCGAGGAACTGGTGGCGCGGCTGAGCGACCTGGCCGCCGATCCCGACGCCCCGGCGCTGGTCCTGGTCACCCACCACGTCGAGGAGATTCCGCTCGGCTTCAGCCATTGCATGCTGCTGTCGGTGGGACGGGTTGTCGCGTCGGGTTTGCTGCCTGACGTGCTGACCGGCGAGAATCTGGCCGCGGCGTTCGGCCAGTCGATTGCGGTGGACGTGATCGACGGGCGTTACTTCGCCCGGCGCACTCGCACCCGCGCGGCTCACCGGCGGCGTGCATGACCGACCCGCCGATACCTCTGACGCCGCGGCCGGCGGCGACGATCATGCTGGTCCGCGACACCCCCGAGGGCATCGCGGTTTTCTTGATGCGACGGCACTCCGGCATGGAGTTCGCTCCCGGGGTGATGGTGTTTCCCGGCGGCGGCGTCGACGATCGTGACCGGCACGCACCGATCACTTGGGCGGGCCCGGAACCGTCGTGGTGGGCGAAGCGGTTCGGCATCGAAACCGACCTGGCCGAGGCGCTGGTGTGCGCGGCCGCCCGCGAGACCTTCGAGGAGTCCGGGGTGCTGTTCGCCGGGCCGGCCGACGCTCCGCACAGCATCGTGGATGACGCCTCGGTGTACCGCGAGTCCCGGTTGGCGCTGGCCGATGCGACGCTGTCGTTCGCCGACTTCCTGCGCCGGGAGAATCTGGTGCTGCGGGCAGATCTGCTGCGGCCGTGGGCGAACTGGGTGACTCCCGAAGCCGAGCGCACCCGCCGTTACGACACCTATTTCTTCGTCGGGGCGCTGCCGGAGGGCCAGCGCGCCGACGGGGAGAACACCGAATCCGATCGCGCCGGGTGGACGACCCCGCAGGCCGCCATCGACGACTTCGCGGCCGGCCACACCTTCCTGCTGCCGCCGACCTGGACGCAACTGGATTCGCTGTCCGGCCACACCGTCGCCGACGTGCTGGCGGTGCAGCGCCAGATCGTTGCCGTGCAAGCGGATTTGACCGCCGACGGCGACAACTGGGAGATCGAGTTCTTCGACTCCGATCGCTACAACCAGGCGCGCGGCAGGCGGTGGCGGTGGCGGTGGCGGTGAGCGAATTCGTCGGCATCCACCCGGGGGTAGACCACCCCGGCGTCGCAACCCTGGCGCTCTCGCGACCGCCCACCAACGCCATGACTCGACAGGTCTATCGGGAGATCGCGCAGGCCGCCGCCGAGCTGGGGCGACGCGACGACATCGCGGCAGTGGTCATGTTCGGCGGGCACGAGATCTTTTCCGCCGGCGACGACGTGCACCAACTGCGGACCCTGACCGCGCCGGAGGCCGAAACCGCGGCGCGGGTCCGTGGCGACGCCGTGCAGGCCGTCGCGGCGATCCCGAAGCCGACCGTGGCCGCGATCACCGGCTACGCGCTGGGAGCCGGCCTGACGCTGGCGCTGGCCACCGATTGGCGGGTGGCCGGCGACAACGCGCGGTACGGCGCGACGGAGATCCTGGCCGGTTTGATCCCCGACGGCGATGGAATGGCGCGGCTGGCCCGCACGGTGGGGGTGAGCAGGGCCAAGGAACTCGTGTACAGCGGACGTTTCTTCGATGCCGACGAGGCGCTGGCGCTGGGCCTGATCGACGAGATGGTGGCCCCCGACGACGTCTACGACGCGGCCGCGGCCTGGGCCGGCCGCTTCGTCGATGGCCCGCGACAGGCGCTGGCCGCGGCCAAGGCCGGGATCGACGCCGTCTATGAACTGACCCCTGGACAGCGCCGGGCCGCCGAACGCCGCCGCTATCTCGAGGTGTTCGCCGCCCGCCGGACTCTGCCCAATTCAGGCGGCAACTAGGCTAGGCGCACGATGACGAGTACCGATCCGGCGCCGCAGCCGCATGCCACGGCCGAACAGGTGGCAGCGGCCCGGCACGACCGCAAGCTCGCTCAGGTGCTCTATCACGACTGCGAGGCCGAGAGCTACGACGACAAGTGGTCGATCTCCTACGACAAGCGCTGCGTCGACTATGCGTGTGACCTGTTCGACGCGACCGTGCCCAGCGGCCAGCTGCGCAACCTCCCGTACGAGCGTGCACTAGAGCTGGGCTGCGGCAGCGGCTTCTTCCTGCTCAACCTGATCCAGGCCGGGGTGGCGCGGCGCGGTTCGGTCACCGACCTGTCGCCGGGGATGGTCAAGGTGGCCACCCGCAACGGGCGGTCGCTGGGGTTGGACATCGACGGCCGGGTCGCCGACGCCGAGGGCATCCCGTACGACGACGACACGTTCGACCTGGTAGTCGGTCACGCCGTGTTGCACCACATCCCCGACGTCGAGCTCTCGCTGGGTGAGGTGCTGCGCGTGCTGCGGCCCGGTGGCCGGTTCGTGTTCGCCGGGGAACCGACCACGGTCGGCGACGGCTACGCCCGGGCGCTGTCCACGCTGACCTGGCGGATCACCACCAATGTCACCAGGCTGCCCGGTCTGGGCGGCTGGCGGCGCCCGCAGGCCGAACTCGACGAATCCTCTCGTGCCGCGGCGTTGGAGGCCGTCGTCGATCTGCACACGTTCGCGCCCGCCGACTTGGCACAAATGGCCGTGAACGCCGGCGCAGCCGACGTGCAGACCACCACCGTGGAGTTCACCGGCGCGATGCTGGGCTGGCCGCTGCGCACGTTCGAGTACGCGGTGCCGCCGGGGCGGCTGGGGCGGAACTGGGCCAAGTTCGCGTTCACCAGTTGGAAGACCCTGACCTGGGTTGATGAGAACCTGTGGCGTCGGGTGGTGCCGAAGGGCTGGTTCTACAACGTGATGATCACCGGGGTCAAGCCGTCCTGAACTTCGGGCTCGACGACGTCAACTACCTGACGTCGGAGGCGGGCTGCGCGGCGCTGGACGTCGTCGCCGGGTTCGCGCTGACCAACCGGGTGGCCGACATCGCCGCGGTGCGTGCCCAATTCGGCCAGCGCACGCCGGCCCTGGTGGAAACCGTGCTGCTACGGCGGCGCGCGGCCACGAAGCTCTCCGAGCTGCCCGGCACCGGCGAGTGGCTGTTCACCGACGAGGCGCTGCAACAGGCCAGCGCCGCACCCGTCGCCCTGCACCGGGCGCGCCGACTGGCCGGTGCCCTGACAGATAGCGTCGTCCACGACATCACCTGCTCGATCGGCACCGAACTCGCCGCACTGCGGGCCTTGGCGGCCCGGGTGCTGGGCAGTGACATCGACCCGGTACGGCTGGCCATGGCGCGGCACAACGTAGGCGCCACGGTCGACCTGTGCCGCGCCGACGCGCTGCAGCCGGTGACCCGGGACACGACGGTCGTCGTCGACCCGGCCCGGCGCCGTGGTGGGCGCCGACGATTCAACCCACGCGACTACCAGCCCGCTCTGGACCAATTGCTGGAGGTCTATCGGGATCGGCAGCTTGTCGTAAAAGCCGCTCCCGGAATCGACTTCGACCAGATCCGTCGTCTGGGCTTCGACGGGGAGATCGAAGTGACGTCGTATCGCGGGTCGGTGCGAGAAGCCTGCCTGTGGTCGGCCGGTCTGGCCGAAGCCGGTGTGCGCCGCCGAGCCAGCATCCTCGACCGCGGTGAACAGATCACCGACGCCGAGCCGGACGACTGCCCGGTGCGGCCCGCCGGGCGATGGATCATCGACCCCGACGGCGCGGTGGTGCGGGCCGGTCTGGTGCGCCACTACGGCGCGCGGCATGGGCTGTGGCAACTCGACCCGGACATCGCCTACCTGTCCGGCGACCGGTTGCCGCCGGGGGTGCGCGGCTTCGAGGTTCTCCAGCAGTTGCCGTTGAACGAGCGGCGGTTGGGTCGGGCGCTGTCGGCGCTGCACTGCGGGTCGCTGGAGATCCTGGTGCGCGGGGTGGACGTCGACCCGGATGCCCTGCGTCGACGGCTGCGGCTGCGCGGTGAGCGACCGCTGTCGGTGGTCGTCACCCGCGTCGGGTCGCGACGGGCCGCTGTTGCGACGGTGTTCGTTTGCGGTCCGGCGCAATCGGGGCCCGGGTAGGCTGATCGCTGTCATTTTCCGGGCGTCACCGCCCGGTTTTCCGTCTGCGAGGACAAATCACGATGCGCGCTGTGATCATGGCCGCACTGCTGGCCGCCGGGGCCCTGGTGGCACTGGCGGGCGAGCCGGTGGCGGCCGCCGATCCGCCCTGCGCCGGCATGGGCGGCACCGTCGAGGCCGGGCAGATGTGCCACGTGCACGTCAGCAACACCACCTACAAGCTCGACATGACCTTCCCGGTCGACTATCCCGACCAGCAGGCGCTCACCGATTACCTGACTCAGAACCGGGACGGATTCGTCAACGTCGCCCAGACTTCGGGACCGCGCGACATGCCCTATCAGATGGAGGTGACCTCCGAGCAGCAGCGGTCCGGGCAACCGCCGCGCGACACCCGCAGCGTGGTGCTCAAGGTCTTCGAGGACCTCGGCGGGCCGCGCCCGTCGACCTTCTACAAGTCGTTCAACTACGACCTCGGGCGGCGCCAGCCGATCACCTTCGACACGCTATTTGCTCCCGGTGCCAAACCGCTGGACGTCATCTACCCGATCGTGCAGCGCGAAGTGGGGCGCCAGACCGGGCTGGGCGCCGCGATCCTGCCGGGCACCGGCCTCGACCCGTCGCACTACCAGAACTTCGCCATCACCGACGACGACCTGATCTTCTACTTCGCGCCGGGTGAACTGGTCCCGTCCTTCGCCGGCGCCACCCAAGTACGGGTGCCGCGCAACGCGATCCCGCCGCTGACGGTGTAGCGGACAGTTGGGCTACGCCGGCGCGAAGCTGTAGACCTGACCGTCGCTGGTGGCCGCGACGACGCGGCGGTCGCGGCCTATCGACACCCCGACCGGGTAGCCGGTGGCTTCCGGCAGCGGATAGCTGCCCAGGCTGCGGCCGTCGCGTGAATCGAAGACCAGCAGCGACATCCCGGGCTCTGCGCGGGCGACCGTGTAGCCGACGTCGGCGGCCAGGCTCGATGTCGACAGCGGGTTGACGTTGTCGCGGCGCCACACCTGCTCGCCGTGATCGCCGGCATCTTTGAACGCAACCAGTTGCGTGTCGGGGCCGCCGCCCGCCACGATCAGCCCGCCCGGCGTCACCGTGGGTGGCGTCTGCGCCAAGAACTTCAGCGGCACCGACCATTTCGGCTTTCCGTCGGTGGCATGCAGTGCCCATAGCCGTTCGTCGCGGCCATTGACGTACACGGTGGACCCGTCGGCGGACAGCACGGGACTGGCGAGCACTCCGGCGGCGACGGCGTCGCTGGTCCATTCCTGGGTGAGCAACGGGGTCTGGCCGGGATGGTATTTGAGTCCGACCACCACCGCCGCGGTCGCACCCCGCTGCCACAGGCCAAGCACCACCGCCCCGCTGGCCGCGGAAAAGGCCGGTGCTGCCGCGACCGGGCAATCGGGACGAGCCGGCACACAATCCGACAGGCCGCGCCTCGAATCGGTCGGGTCGATGCCGTCGACCAGGTCCAGGGCACTGCCGACGACGGTGCCGCGGTGAGCGTCGAACACCAGCACCTGGCCCAGGTGGGTGACCACGAGCAGTTGGCCCTTGTCGAGAATCCGCGGCGTGGAAGGCATTCCGATCACCGGTGCGCGCCAGCGGGTCCACTGGGTGGACGGAAACGACATGATCGTCCCGGGCTGGCCGGCGTAGAGATTGTCGAAGCCGTCGAACAACGCTCCGGCGAAGGCGCCGCCCTGGCCCAACCGGACACACCAGCGCTGCCGACCGTCATTGTCGTTTTCCCACTCCATCAGCGAGCAGCCGCCCGGTGTTTGCGCGTTGACCGCCAGCCAGCCGCGGCCGGACAGTGCCGCTGCGGCCGCCAGGCTGCCCTTCACCGAGCGGGTCCAGCCCAGCTGAAGTCTGGTGGCACCGGCCGTCGCGGTGTAGCTGCTGTTGGACGCATCGCCGTACTGCGCCGGCCATCCCTGCGCCGCTGCGATGTCGACCCAGGAGTCGGTGTTGTGACAGCCGCTCAGCGTGACCGCCAACAGCGTCGCCGCAGCAGCCGCCACGGCGCATCGAATGTGTGGGTTATGCCTGAATATGGCGCTTTTTGTGTCCACAACCCGCACACTCGGCGACAAAAGGCGGGCGAGTGGCACAGCAGGAGGGTAACCGGTGCGCCTTCGCGTAGGCTGTCCGGCCATGACGACCATGTGGGGCGCACCGCTGCATCGTCGGTGGCGGGGATCGATGTTGCGCGACCCACGCCAGGCCAAATTCCTGACGCTGGCATCGCTGAGGTGGGTGCTGGCCAACCGTGCCTACACCCCGTGGTACCTGGTGCGCTACTGGCGGCTACTGAAGTTCAAGCTGGCCAACCCGCACATCATCACCCGCGGCATGGTGTTCCTCGGCAAGGGTGTGGAGATCCACGCGACTCCGGAGCTGGCCCGGTTGGAGATCGGCCGCTGGGTGCACATCGGGGACAAGAACACGATCCGCGCGCACGAGGGCTCGCTGCGGTTCGGCGACAAGGTGGTGCTGGGCCGGGACAACGTCATCAACACCTACCTCGACATCGAGATCGGCGATTCGGTGCTGATGGCTGACTGGTGCTACATCTGTGATTTCGACCACCGGATGGACGACATCACGCTGCCGATCAAAGACCAGGGCATTCTCAAGAGCCCGGTCCGGATCGGGCCGGACACCTGGGTCGGTGTGAAGGCGACGGTGTTGCGCGGCACCACGATCGGCCGCGGCTGCGTGCTGGGTTCGCACGCGGTGGTCCGCGGCGACATCCCGGACTTCTCGATTGCGGTCGGCGCACCGGCCAAGGTGGTGAAGAACCGTCAGCTGGCCTGGGAGACCTCGGCCGCCCAGCGGGCCGAGCTGGCGGCGGCGCTGGCCGACATCGAACGCAAAAAAGCGGCCCGCTAACGAGCGGGTCCGGCAGGCTCATCGCGGAAATCTCACCACGGTGCGCTGCTGTCCGAGGTCGATGGACCTGTCGTCGGTGGCGATGCTGGCTTCGATGACGTCACCGTCATGCAGGTATTTCGGGTTTCTGGTCTGGGTTTTGAAGAACAGCCGCCATTTCGCGGCCGCCGGCAGGAGCGCGCCGAGCTTTTCGACCGGTTTGGGTGGCGCGCTCAGCGCAGTGCCCACCGGCGTCCCGGTCAACACCAGATCGCCGGCGTCGAGCCGCTGGAACTGCGCCAGACCTCTCAACGCCTGCAACGGCCGATAGATCATGTCACCGCCGACGGTCATGTCTTGGCGGGTTTCGCCGTTGACCCGCAGCAGCAGCCGCAGATTGACGAACCGCATGAGTTCGTCGCCGTCCAGCAGTACCAGCGCCGGACCGACCGGAGTAAACGTGGGATAAGACTTTGCCTCGTAGAACTGCGTTTTGGTCAACTGGACATCGCGGGCCGAGACATCGTTGGTCACGACCAGGCCGGCGATGTAGTCAGACAGGTTCGCATCGGTGATCGTGGCGCCCACGGCCATGTCCTTGCCGATGACCAGGCCGATCTCAACCTCGTAGTCCAAGAACCTGACGTGGTCGGGTTTGACGATGTCGTCGAACGGTCCGCTGATTGAACCCGACGCCTTGCGAAAGAACGTCAACGGGACCGTCTTTGGGTCCATGCCGGCATCTTTGGCGTGCGAGGCGAAGTTAGTCATCTGGGCGACCACCCGGCAGGTGGCGGTCACCGGGGAAAGCAGGCAAAGACTCTCGATCGGTACCGTGTCGGCGGTGTCGGTAGCAGCGTTGACAGCCTCGCGATCGGACAGCAATTCTCGTGTCGTCGTCGCTGTCGTGTCGATCCGTGCGGCCCGGGCGGCGGTTTGCACCCACCAGCCTTCGGCGGTACGCAGGATCGAGACCGTCATGAGTTGGCCGCCTTCAAAAGGCCGCGCAGCCGGGTGAAGTCGAATTCGTTGTCGTCACGCAGCGCGCTGACGATGTAGCGCAGTTCGTGGCGAAGCAATCGGGGAGTGGTGCCCAGGAAGTCCTTGGTGACCGGCGGTCCCCATTGCGCCAGACCGGAAGCGGTGAACGGCGCCCAGCCGGGCTCGAGCGTGCAGTCGAACATGTCGCCGTCGCTGAAGTGCTCGACGAGGAAACCGTCGGTGTCGCGCCAGTAGTCGAAGATCTGGCTGCCTTGGAGGTGACGGCCGATGCCCCAGGAGTGCTGATAGCCCTGTTCGGCCAGATGCTTACCGCCGGCGGCTATCGCGTCCAGGTCACAGACCTGATATGCCGAATGGACGTAGCGGTTCGTCGGTCCTAACGCGATGGCGAGTGTGTGATGGTCGGCAGGGGTTCGGCCGCGATCGCACCGGATGAAACCCATCGTCGGTCCGCGCTCACGCTGACCGGGGAAGTAGAGGAAGTCGCTGACGACCATTCCGAGATGATCGAGATACCAATTGAGCGTTTGCATGTACTTCGTCGTCTGCAGCACCAGATGTCCCAGCCGCTGCACCCGGGCCGGTTCGCGCGGTGGGCGTTGAGTAGCGTTGGCGCGGCGCAGCTCGTGATCGACGTTGAACACATGGGCTGCTTGCCCCGGCAGCGGCTCGAGCCGATGTGTGCCGGCGACGACACACACCGAATTCCCGCCGGGGTCGACCAGGTCCACCGCGACACCACCGAGCTCCTCTGGCAGCGGTCGCGTCGCGGCACCGGTCGCCTCGGCCAGCCGTAGCACGTCGGCTTCGTCTTGGGCGGTGAACGCCACCCCGACGAAACGTGCGCACCGGGCCCGCCGGATGAGCGCACAGGGTGACGCCCCGTCGGTGCCGCGCAGGTGCAGCTCGTCGGTGGTGCGCGCTGAGGTGGCGAAACCGAAGGCGTGCGCGAAGGTTTCCGCACGGGTCAGATCGGGCTTCTCGAACTCCAACCACGCTATGTCGGCCACCTTGATGACCGGATTCGGCGAGCGGCCCGGGTGCTCGCCCTTACCGGCGCCCTGCTCACTGTGCAGGTCTTTGTGGGCGCCGACATGATCGCTCATCGCTATCCTCCTGAGATTTTGCCTTGAGGTCAGCCAGACCTGAGGCGGTCACAAAAGCTGCCGACGGCCTCGACGGTTTCCTGCGGCGCCTCGAACGGCCAAAAGTGACCGGTGTCGAACAGATGTACGTCGCTGCCTTCGGGCAACATGCCCAAAACGTCAGGGTCTGAGTAAAACTCACGGGGCTGCACCGGGTCGTCGGCCCCTTGCAGGAGCAGTACGGGAGCGGTCCACGAGTGAATGAGTCGGGTGCGTCGATCAATCCATTCCTGGCGGAATGACGAGGAATGGAAGTAACGCGGTACCGCGCTGGCGATCCCCGGGTGGCTGAATTCTTCGATGGCGCGAATCAGATCCGATTGGGCCACTGGTCTTTTGGTGAGCCAGGTGTACGCGGTGCTGACGAATCGCCGCGCATCGCTGAGCAATGCCGGTGCCTCGGGAGAAAGGAACAGCTGCTCTTGGGGATGCAAGCTGGGGTGTAGGTGCCACAGATGCTGTTGGCCCCGTGCGTAGCCGGTCACCCGATCGCCCAGGTTGCCGGCGAGGTGATCGCCGATGGGGGTGCCGCGGTCATGGGTCACCAACGTGAACTGACCGACCCCGATTTCATCGAGCAGCGCCTGGATCTGGGCGGCGACACCGGCTTGCCGGTAGTCGCCGGTCCGCTTGTCGGACTGGCCGTAGCCTTTGAGGTCAACCGCGACGCAGCGATACCGGTCGCTGAGGTTCTCCAATGCGTAATGCCATTGCCACCACGAGTCCGGAACGCCGTGCAAAAAGATCACCGTGTGAGCCGAAGCATCGCCGGCTTCCACCAAGTGCCACGTCAGAGTCTCACTGTCGCCGGGGGCAGCAACGAATCGATGCACCGCCGTGGTCTGGCCTAACTGCTCTTCGTCCCCGTCACGGCTCGGCGTCGGCGTTTTCGTCGGAGGGAGCTCGGCTAGAAACTGCTCGGCATCTTGGAGCGCTCGGATCGCCGGATCGCCGTGGGCGAGCTGCTCGGCGATACGGGGTGGCAGGTCGGTGTAGGAAAGCTCGGTGGACATCCTGGTCGTTTCTCCCCGGGGAAGCGCGGGTAGCTGCTAAATGGTGAAGCTATCAGTCTCGGTGTCTACTCGATCCAACGACAATCCGAGCAAAGTCTGTCTAACCATCGCATCCAACGTCCACCGATGAGGTCGAGTTGATCGGTTGCAGTTCGTGCTGATCGGGGTCGTCGCTACCTGACCGCCGTACACGACCGACATCGACACACACGAGTTCGACGGGGTCGCCGACCCGCGCAAGCAGGTGGCTGCATGCCGACGCCCCGGAAGGCAGGATAAAACGATGCCGACCGTGTTGTGGCTTCGTCGTGATCTGCGGTTGCAGGATTTTCCAGCGCTCCTGGCTGCTGTCTCTGAAGACGATGAAGTGCTCGCCTGCTTCGTGCTAGATCCGCGTCTGGAAGCGTCGTCGGGGGCACGCCGAATGCAATTCTTGGCCGACAGTTTGCGTCAACTGCGAGCCGACCTTGATGGCCGCCTTCTGGTTACCCGTGGATGGCCAGAAGAGCGAATTCCGTCGATCGCCAACGATGTCAGTGCTTCTGCCATACATGTTTCGGAGGATTTCGCGCCGTTCGGGCGGCGCCGCGACGAGCGGGTGCGGGTGGCTTTGGGGGAGCTGCCTTTCGTGGCGACGGGGTCTCCGTATCTGGTCTCGCCCGGACGGGCCATCAAAAATGACGACACCCCGTACAAAGTTTTCACACCATTCTTCCGCCAGTGGCGCGAGCTCGGCTGGCGGGCGCCGGCCCGATCCGGGCGTGAGTCGGCACGCTGGCTTGACCCGGCCCACATGTCAAAGAAGGCCGCAAAGCCGGCGGCGATCCCCGACCCCGGTGCCGACCTTGACGTGCCGGCTGGCGAAGCTGCGGCGCTGCGGCAATGGCGCGACTTCGTCGAGGACGGATTAGACCGCTATGCCGAGGACCGCAACCGCCCCGACCGGGACGGCACCAGCCGGATGTCGGCCCACCTGAAGTTCGGCACCATCCATCCGCGCACCATGGTGGCCGATTTGGATCTGCACCGCAGCGGACCGCGAGCATACCTGCGCCAGTTGGCGTTTCGCGACTTCTATGCAGCGGTGCTGCATCATTGGCCGGATAGCGCATGGTGGAACTGGAACCGCGAATTCGATGCCATCGAGACCGACACCGGGGCCGACGCCAAACGGTTGTTCGAGGCGTGGAAATCCGGCGAAACCGGTTTTCCGATCGTCGACGCCGGCATGCGTCAATTGCGTGCGACCGGTTTCATGCACAACCGGGTCCGGATGATCACCGCGTCGTTCTTGGTCAAAGATCTTCACCTGCCGTGGCAGTGGGGTGCGGGGTGGTTCTTACAGCAACTGGTCGACGGTGACATGGCGAACAATCAGCACGGCTGGCAGTGGTGCGCGGGATGCGGCACCGACGCGGCCCCGTACTTCCGGGTGTTCAACCCGACGACGCAGGGCGAAAAGTTCGATCCCAACGGCGATTACGTTCGACGCTGGGTTCCCGAGCTGGCTAACGTCGATGACGTCCACCTGCGGAAGGGCCAACGGCCGCCGGACTACCCGCAACCGATCGTCGAGCACGGCTTGGAGCGGGCGGAAGCGCTGCGTCGCTATCAGCGCATCGGCGGAAAGTAGGCCACCAGATGCGCCGGCCGATCAGCGCGAAGAGCGCCGGAATCACCAGTGTGCGAACTACAAAGGTGTCCAGCAGGATGCCCAGTCCAACGATGATGCCCAGTTGGGTCAAGACGATCAGCGGCAGCACACCGAGCACACAGAACACTGCGGCCAGCACGATCCCGGCACTGGTGATCACCGCCCCGGTAGCGGAGACTGCGCGCACCATGCCGTCGCCGGCGGCGTATTGCGGGGTTTCCTCGCGGGCGCGGGTGACCAGAAAGATGGTGTAGTCGACCCCGAGCGCCACCAAGAACAAGAACGCGAACAGCGGTGTGCTGTTGTCCAGCGCCGGGAAACCGAACACGTGGATGCTGGCCCAGCCGCCGAGGCCCAGCGCCGCCAGCGCGCTGAGCACGGTGGCGGCGACCAGGACCGGTGGCGCCAGCAGAGCGCGCAACAGTACGTAGAGCACCAGCAGCACGACGGCCAGGATTGCCGGGATCAGCACAAGCCGGTCTCGCGCGGCGGCGTCGCGGACATCGAGCGATTGGGCATCCGATCCTCCGACCAGAGCCGTCGCATCTGCCGCAGTGACCGATTGTCGCAGCGCGCCAATAGTTTTGAATGCAGCTGTTGACGACGGAGCGCCGTCGATCACCACGGACCACCTCGTTAGTCCGGTGGGCGACTGGCCCGCGGCGGTCGCCGATACGACACCGGGTGTGCCCGTGATGGCGTGCTGCACCTGTACGGCTCGTGCGGTGGAGGCGACGACGACGGTCGGATCGGCTGCGCCGCCGGGGAAGTGGGCCGCCAGGGTGTCGAACCCCGCCACCGAGTCGGCCCGGATACGAAACTGCTCGGTCTGCGACAGCCCGATACGGGTACCAAGCAAACCGATGGCTGACATCACTAGTACAGCGACCGCGACGGCGCAGACGGTGCCGGCCCGAGCGCTGACGGCCCGGGCGACACGGTGCCATACTCCGGCCGCGACGGCCGGTGCGGTTCCGGACCGGGGGATCAAGGGCCAGAAAATCCGTCTGCCGCACAGCGCGAGCAGCGGCGGCAATACCAGCAGCACGAACACGGCCGCAACGACTAGTCCGCACGCCGCACACGCGCCCAGACTTCGGGTGCTCGGAATTACGGCGAGGATCAGGGTGAGTAGCGCCAACACCACAGTGGCATTGCTGGCCACGATCGCCGGGCCGGCGGCGCGCACCGCCGCGGCGAGCGCGATGCGATGATCGGTCTGTTCGCGAAGTTCTTCCCGGTAGCGGGAGATCAGCAGCAGCGCGTAGTTGGTGCCGGCCCCGAAGACCAGCACGCTGGTGATACCGGAAGTAGAGCCGTCGAATGTCAACCCGGTGGCTCCCGCGACCACTGTCCCGACCGCGGTGGCGACCCGGTCGGCCAACCCGATCACGGTCAGCGGCACCAGCCACAGAATCGGTGAGCGATAGGTAGCGATCAGCAGCAGGGCGACGACCAGGGCCGTCACCACCAGCAGAGTGACGTTGGCGCCGGAGAACGCGTTGGCGATATCGGCGCCGAATGCGGGTCCACCGGTGACGTGCGACGTCAGCCGGGGCGGCAGACCATCGGATGCAGCGGCCCGCACGGCTTTCACCGCGTCGGTCAGCGCGAATCCGGATAGATCGGTGCTCACCGAGACAGTCGCGATCGCTGCTTTGCCGTCGGCGGAGGCGATCAGCGGCGTGGAGGCGCCGGGCCGCGCATCGGGCACAGCCTGCATGCGATCCCGCGCCTGCTCGCAGGCGAACAGGTCAGCGGGCGTGAGCGGTGACCCGTCGGTCCGCGTGATCACCAGGATCGCCGGCGCCCGCTCACCATCGGGAAACTGCAAAACCGCCTCGGCAACCCTCGCCGAATCCGACGACGCCGGTACCAGCATCGGCGACTGGCTAGCAGCCGCGTTGGCGCCGATCGAAGCCATCAGCGCACCCGACAGCACGGCGATCGCGACTGGCAGAAGCCATGAACGACGCCCGGTGACCACGGCCGACAGGCGCTCCCAGATCACGCAGCCAAGCATTTCAGACGCTTAATAATTAATCAACTTAACAAACTGTTGTTGTCGCGATATGCTCGACGTCCGATGAATCCCGACCACGGCTCCGCTGGGCGCGCGGAGCTTGAAGCGCTGATCGCTGCCGATGCGCGTGCTCTCACCGCCGAATCCGATCAGATCGGCCGACTGTTCGCGGCCATCCACCAGGTGCACCCCAGCGACTTCCGCGCGCTGCTGCATGTTCTCGTGGCCGAAACCGCCGGCGCCCCGCTCGCCTCGGGCGAGTTACGGCAGAAGATGGGGGTATCGGGCGCCGCGATCACCTACCTGGTGGAGCGCATGATCGAGTCCGGTCACTTGCGGCGTGAGTCCGACCCTGCCGATCGTCGCAAGGTCATCCTGCGCTACGCCGACCACGGTCGTGAAGTGGCCGGCGCGTTCTTCGCCCCGTTGGCCACGCACACCCATGCCGCGATGGCCGACTTGCGCGACGCGGATTTGGCTGCGGCGCACCGGGTATTCGCCGCCCTGATCGACGCCATGCGATGGTTTCAGGACGATCTCAAAGCGCCGTCGTGACGAGAGGACTGAAAATGCGCGTTTCTACCCTGATCGCCACCGGCGCGTCGGTCGCTGCCGCGGCAGCGGTGGGCAGCCTCGCGAGTAAGCCTGCTGTCCAATCGAATTGGTATGCGCAACTGCGCAAGCCGCGTTACCAACCACCGGCAGTCGTGTTTCCGGTGGTGTGGCCCGTGCTCTACGCCGACATCGCAGTCGTCTCGGCATCGGCGATCGACGAGCTTCACGACCGGGGAGACACCCGGAAGCTTCGCGGCTACCTGGCGGCGCTTGGATTCAACCTTGTCCTCAACGGCGGCTGGTCGTGGCTGTTCTTCAACCGGCACGCGTTTGCGGCATCGGCGGCCGCTGCCGCCGCACTGGCCGCGAGCAGCGCGGATTTGACCCGCCGGGCAATCGACGTCCGTGGGGCGGGCGCCGCGCCGCTAGCCCTCTATCCCGTCTGGTGTGCGTTCGCCACGGTGTTGTCCACGCACATCTGGCTGCTCAACCGTCGATCAGGTCATCGAGTGCTTCGAGAAGCCCGTCGGGGTCGGCCACCGTCACCGTGAGCGCGGAGTGGTCGCGCGAGCCGATAACACGCCGAATGGGTGGATCGAAGTCGATGCACACACCCGCATGCGACGTCTGGTGGTTCATGCCGACGCCCGACCCGCGTTGACCACGCTGGAATGCACCAAACCCATCGCTCGACGCTAAAGGCGCATCCCGCTCACCGGCCTATCGGTCCGGCAGCGCATGCTCGACGATGGGCAACCGGGGCAGCGGCGAACGTTCGCCCCGCTTGGCCGCCAGGTACACCTGCGCGGTCTCTTCGGCCACGGTGTGCCAGTCGAAATCGGACGTGAGGCGCTCCCGTGCGGCCCGGGCGCGGCGCTGCGCGGCTGCCGGGCTGTCGAGCACGGCACGCACCGCTTTGGCAAGGCGGGCCACATCGCGTGGCGGGCTGGACATCCCGGTCTCGCCGTTGATCACTGCCTCACCCAGGCCTCCGATGTTCGACGTCACCAGCGGGGTTCCCGCAGCTGCGGCCTCCAGTGCGACGAGCCCGAACGGCTCATAGTGGCTGGGCAGCACCGCGGCGTCGGCGCGGTGTAGCGCTGCAAGCAGCTCGGCGTGGTCGAGCCGTCCGACGAACGTCGTCGCCTTGAGCACCCGGTGATTGCGAGCCTGGTCGACCAGCCAGTCGTATTGGGTGCCATCCCCGGCGATGGTCAGCGTGGTACCCGGATGCGTGCGCCGGATCCGCGGCAGCGCGGCAATTGCGTCGTGCACGCCCTTCTCGTACTCCAGCCGGCCCACATACAGAAGTTCCGGCGGGCCGTTGCGCGGGCGGCGCTCGGCGAAAGGCCAACGGCTCGCATCGATTCCGTTGCGGATCACCGTGATCTCCGCCAGCCCGGGGCCGAACAACTCGGTGATCTCGTCGCGCATCGATGCCGAACAGGTGATCAGCGAATCGGATTCCCGCACCAGCCACGATTCGACGGCGTGCACCTGCCGGCTCAGCGGGCCGGAAACCCAGCCGGAGTGCCGGCCGGCCTCGGTCGCGTGGATCGTGGAAGCAATTGGCACGTCATAGAATTCGGATAGCGCAATCGCCGGATGGGCCACAAGCCAGTCATGCGCGTGCACGACGTCTGGGGTGAAGTCCAGCGACAACCCAGCCCGGGTCATCGCATGGCCCATCGCCAGCGTCCAGGCCATCATGTCGTCAGCAAAAGTGAACTCGTGCGGATCCTGCGCGGCGGCAATCACCCGGACGCCCTCATGGATCTCATCCGACGACGGGTGGGTGCTCGGGTCGGTTCCCGACGGGTGACGGGACAGCACCACGACCTCGTGACCGGCCGCGGCCAGGGCTGTCGACAGGTGATGGACGTGCCGGCCGAGCCCACCGATCACGACCGGCGGGTACTCCCACGACACCATCAAGATCTTCATCGCGGCAGCCACTTTCGGCGCGAGCGTGCGCAAAACCGGTCAAAAAGCGGCGTGTCGGACCGGGGACACGCACGCTCGCGGCAAGAAGTGACCTTCATCGGGGCAGCCTCCGCGCGTCCAGCGCGCCGAACAAGCCGTCGGCGCGGTTCCAGCCGTCGGCCAGCCGCTGCGCGGCCTCGCGTCGGCCCGAGGCCAGCGCATCGGCGATCTCGCGGGTGGCGTGCGCGTGCAGGTGCGCTCGGTAGCGGGCGTAGTCGGCTGCGGAGTTCTTGCTCACCATGAACGGCCAGTCGCTGGACACCGTCAACAGCGTCTCGCGCAGGATCTGATCGGCGACGTGGTCGCGGGGAATGGGTCCGTCCAGCGACGCGGTCTGGGCGAGCGCCTTGTCGACGGCGCTCAGCGCGGTGTCGACCACTTCGGTGTTGAGTTGCACCAGGTCGGCCACCTTCTCCCCGGCCCACACCTGCCAGTCCTTGCCGGAACCCCAAGAACTGGGCGGTAATTCGACCGCCGAGCCGAGGTATCCGTCGGCGATCGCATCGGACAGCGTACCGACCCGTACCCCGGCCTCCGGCAGCGCCCGCAGCACCCGCTGCAGCCACACCGGTCCCTCATACCACCAGTGGCCGAACAACTCGGTGTCGAAGGCGGCGACCACGTGCGCGGGCCGTCCGATGCGTTCGGCTTCAGCCAGCAGTCGTCCCCGGACCACACCGACGAAGTCGGCGACGTGGACGTCGACCGCGCGGTCGGCGCGCTCGGGCTCATACGGCGCCTTGGCCTCGGACGGCACATTGCGGCCGGTGACTCGGGCCGGTTTGAGGCCGGTTCGGTGGTCGTAGGTGTGGAAGTCGCGGTAGGCGGCATGCCCGGGGTAGCCCGATTTCGGCGACCAGACCCGGTAACTGACCTGCAGATCGCGCCCGAACGCCACGACGTCGGTGTCTGCTATCGGCCGGCCCAGCGCGGTGTCGCCGTGCAGCGAGGGGCCGTCGACCATGAAGTGACCGACTCCGGCTGCGGCGTAGTCGTGTTCCATGCCCGGGGCGTATGCGCATTCGGGCGCCCAGATGCCGACCGGCGTGTGCGCCAACCGAAGACGTGCGTCGGCGAGGCCTTCGCGCAGGGCGAACTCGCGCAGCCGCGGGGTCAGCAACGGCTGAAACGGGTGGGCCAGCGGGCCGCCGAGCAGTTCGACGGTGTCGGTGTCGATCAGGCTGCGCAGCAACGGGGCGGCGCCGTGGCGCCACAGGGTGGCGAAGTCCTCAAGTGCCCGCTCTGTCTCGGCAAGCTCGCGAATCCCGAACGCCCGCAAGGGCTCCGGCAGGCTGGTGGCTTCGGTGGCGCGCAGCTGCCAGTTGGCCAGCCAGTGGTGCATGCCGTCGAGGCAGTACGGGTCGTCGAGTTGCGCGGTCACCACCGGCGTCATCCCGAGCGTGATCAGCTTGTGCCGGTCCTCGCCGGCCAGGGTGTGCAGCACCCGCAGCAGCGGCAGGTACGCCGCTGCCCAGGACTGGTAGATCCACTCCTCGCCGACGGGCCAACGGCCGTGGTGGGCCAGCCACGGCAGATGGGTGTGCAGCACCAGGGTGAACAGACCCGGCACCTTAGTCATGCGCGCACCGCGATCGCGACCAAATCCAGGCTGGTATCGATATCCCGGGCATCCGCGTCGACGAGGTCGAAGTCGGCCGCGTTCACCGCGGTGACGTCGGCCAGTAGCTCCGCCGGCCACGGCGCGCCGGTCACTGCCCGCGCGACTTGAGCGTCGATGATCGAGCCGCCGTGCCGGGCGTCCATTTCACACAGCCGCGGCCCATGAAAAACCCCGTACATCCCGTCCAGCGCGAACCCGGCGTCGACCAGCAACCCGGTCAGTTCGTCGGCATTGAGCTCGCGGGTGTGAAACGGGTTGATGGGGGTGTCGCGGCCGGGGGAGAACGTGATCCGGTTGGGCGTGGACACCATCAGCAGCCCCGTCGGTCGCAACACCCGCAGGCACTCGGCGACGAACCCGGCCTGGTTCCACAGGTGCTCGATGACCTGAAAGTTCACTACGGCGTCCACCGACGAGTCGGACAGCGGCAGCTCGGCGAGGTTGCCGTGCAGCACCTGCACCCGTGGGTAGCGGGTCTGCACATGGGCAACCGCGGTCTCGTCGTAGTCCAGCGCGATCACCCGGCGCGCGACGCGAGAGATCAGGTCTGCGCCGTAGCCTTCTCCGCAGCCGGCCTCGAGCACTTCGCGGCCCGCGCAGCGCGGCGCCAACCGTTGGTAGACCACCTCATGGCGCCGGAACCAGTAGTTCTCCACGTCCAGACCGGGGATGGTCCGTTCGCCGGTCAGCGTCAAGACCGGGTCGGGGAGGTCGGGAACGAATGCGCTCATGTCAAAGGCAGGCTAGCCCCTGGCGCACCGATCGCGAATGGTTGGCCGGAGACGGGCGCGGGAACCCGCAGGACGACCCGCTATGGTGTGAGAGCAAACCGGACAAAGTTACCCGCGAGTAACATTGCCGTGCGGGTGCGTGAAACGTGATCCAGGTCTTGTAGCCGACGGCTGCAAGACCTTGTCGAGGAGGACAAACCACACTCATGACGAACATCGTGGTCCTGATCAAGCAGGTCCCAGACACCTGGTCGGAGCGCAAGCTCACCGACGGCGACTTCACCCTGGACCGCGAGGCCGCCGACGCTGTGCTGGACGAGATCAACGAGCGTGCTGTCGAAGAGGCGTTGCTGATCCGGGAAAAAGAGGCCGCCGACGGCACCGAGGGATCGGTGACCGTATTGACCGCGGGCCCGGAGCGGGCCACCGAGGCGATCCGCAAGGCACTGTCGATGGGCGCCGACAAGGCCGTGCATCTCAAAGACGACGGGATGCACGGCTCCGATGTGGTTCAGACCGGGTGGGCACTGGCGCGTGCGCTGGGCACCATCGAGGGCACCGAGCTGGTGATTGCCGGTAACGAGTCCACCGACGGCGTCGGCGGCGCGGTGCCGGCGATCATTGCCGAGTACCTGGGCCTGCCGCAGCTCACGCACCTGCGCAAACTGTCGGTCGAGGACGGCAAGATCACCGGCGAGCGGGAGACCGACGACGGCGTCTTCACCATCGAGGCCTCGCTGCCCGCGGTGGTCAGCGTCAACGAGAAGATCAACGAGCCGCGCTTCCCGTCGTTCAAGGGGATCATGGCCGCCAAGAAGAAGGAAGTCACCGTTCTGACTCTGGGCGAGATCGGCGTCGAGGGCGACGAAGTCGGGTTGGCCAACGCCGGGTCGAGCGTGCTGGCGTCGAACCCCAAGCCGCCCAAGACCGCCGGCGAAAAGATCCCCGACGAGGGCGAGGGCGGCACCAAGATCGCCGAGTACCTGGTTGCCCAGAAGATCATCTAGTGGGGGATCGCAAGCGCGGCGGAGCCGGGCGCATCGGGTCACCCACAATTAACTAGAGACGCTGCGAGGAAGAGACAACATGGCTGAAGTACTGGTGCTCGTCGAGCACGCTGAAGGCGCGCCGAAGAAAGTCACCTCCGAATTGATCACCGCCGCCCGGGTGTTGGGCGAGCCCGCCGCCGTCGTGGTTGGCGCCCCCGGGACCGCCGCGTCGCTGGCCGACGGGCTCAAGGCGGCCGGCGCCGCCAAGATCTACGTCGCTGAATCCGACAGCGTGGACAAGTATCTGATCACCCCGTATGTCGACGTGCTGGCCGCACTGGCCGAATCGGCCGCCCCGGCCGCCGTGCTGTTGGCCGCCAATCCCGACGGCAAGGAAATCGCGGGTCGGCTTGCGGCCCGGATCGGGTCCGGGCTGTTGGTCGACGTCATCGATGTCAAGGAGGGCGGCAAGGGAACCCACTCCATCTTCGGTGGCGCGTTCACTGTCGAGGCGCAGGCCAACGGCGATACCCCGGTAATCACCGTGCGGGCCGGGGCAATCGAGGCCGAAGCGGCCGAGGGCGCCGGCGAACAGGTCACCGTCGAGGTACCCGAACCCGCCGAGAACGGCGCCAAGATCACCGCCCGCCAGCCCGCGGTCGCCGGCGACCGCCCGGAGCTG
>NZ_JBOHHI010000063.1:0-9436 GCF_050700595.1 Mycobacterium sp. | reverse complement strand
CCTGGGCCTCCTGACCGATCATCGCGGCCGGGTCACTCGCCCCGCCCATCGGGCTGTAAACCCAAATGCGGGTGTTGTTCTGCGCCAACAGCGAGGCGTGCACGTACGGGTCGTGCCACTTCCACCGACCCAACTGTGCCGCGCCCCACATGCCCTGGGTGTCCACCCCACCGAACTGCTGCATGCCGGCGGTGATCGCGCCGTTCGTGGTGGTGCTCGACGGGTACAGGAAGCCCGACAACGAACCGGCGTAGCCGAACCGGTCCGGGTGGAAGCACGCCAGCGCCATCGCCCCGTATCCGCCCTGCGAGGCGCCCACGGCCGCGTGGCCGCCGGGAGCCAATCCCCTGTTGGCGGCCAGCCAATCCGGCAGCTCGCTGGACAGGAAGGTGTCCCACTGCTTGCTGCCGTCTTTCTCCCAGTTGGTGTACATGCTGTAGGCACCGCCCGCCGGGGCGGCCACCGAGATTCCCTTACCGGCCAGCGTGTTCATCGCGTTGCCCGCGGTGACCCAGTTGCTGACGTCTTCTCCGGCGTCGAACGGGTCCAGCAGATACACGGCGTGCGGACCGCCGGCCAGGAAGGCCACCGGGATGTCGCGGCCCATCGCCGCCGACGGCACCATCAGGGTCTCGTAGTTCGCGGCGTGGGCCCTGGGTCCGCCGATCGCGCTGACACTTCCCAATCCGACTGCAAACGCGAACAGCACCGGTAGCAGCATCGACAGACGTCTCATGTCCACCTCACTCGTGTATCCATGGCCCCGTCCCGGAAGGTAGTGAATCACACCGAGCAGCACGGGAGGCCGGAAATGGCTAACGGCGACGACCCTTGCGGGCCGCCGCCGTTAGTGCATTGTGTCGAGCCGTTAGGCGCCGTGGCTGTTCGCGGTGTTCTGCGCCGCCGGAGCGGTGTTGGGTGTTGCGCCCAGCGACTGCTGCAGGTCAGGCTTCATCGCCTGCAGCTGGGCACCCCAGTACTCCCAGCTGTGCGTGCCGTTGGCCGGGAAGTTGAATACCGCGTTGTGGCCGCCGGCGGCGTTGTAGGCGTCCTGGAACTTGATGTTGCTGGTCCGCACGAAGCCCTCGAGGAACTTCGCCGGCAGGTTGTCGCCACCGAGTTCCGACGGCTTGCCGTTCCCGCAATAGATCCACAGTCGGGTGTTGTTGGCGACCGTCGTCCCGACGTTCAGCAGTGGGTCGTTGCGCTGCCAGGCCGGGTCCTCCTTGGGACCCCACATGTCCTTGGCCTTGTAACCGCCGGCGTCACCCATCGACAAGTTGATCAGCGACGGGCCCATCCCCTGGGAGGGGTCCATCAGACCGGACATCGAGCCGGCGTAGACAAACTGGTCCGGGTGGTAGTTCGCCAGGTTCAGCGCCGACGCCCCGGCCATCGACAGGCCGACCGCGGCACTGCCGGTGGGCTTGACCTGCTTGTTGGCCTGCAGGTACTGCGGCAGCTCGCTGGTCAGGAAGGTCTCCCACTTGTAGGTGGAGCAGCCGGCCTTGCCGCAGGCCGGGCTGTACCAGTCGGTGTACCAGCTGGACTGCCCGCCCACCGGCATGATCACCGACAGACCGGATTGGTAGTACCACTCGAAGGCCGGGGTTTCGATGTCCCAGCCGTTGAAGTCGTCCCGCGCACGCAGCCCGTCGAGCAGGTAGACCGCCGGCGAGTTGGGTCCACCGCTTTGGAACTGGACTTTGATGTCGCGGCCCATCCCCGCCGACGGCACTTGCAGGTATTCGACCGGTAGACCCGGCCGGGAGAACGCCCCCGCCGTCGCCGAGCCACCGACGGCGCCGATCAACCCGGGCAGCAGGGCCGCGGAAACGGCCCCTAACACGAGTCGGCGCGGCATCCCCTTAGCCGCGCCACGAACTCTGTCAACAAGCTTCATCCGTGCTTCCTCATCTTTGTTGGGCCCATCCCTCGTTAGCTCCGACTGCATCGTCCGACTGCCGCCTCGGGCTAGCGGCGGGCGCAGTTGTGCCCGGCCAGTCAACCACAACTTCGGGCGAGGGTTCTCATCGAGCACACCCATCCGTGCTTCGCGCGGACGGCGAGCGACTGCGTTGCGACTGTGCTCGGCAGTGGTTGTCCACTGGTAACAAGTCGAATACCGCGTTGCTGTGTCGCTGGGCGAGATTTTCCGCCGTCCGTCGAATCTCGCTGCCTCGTCTGTCACACCAGTCACGGCGTGGACCGTTATGGGCACCGGTCAGTTGCCGAGCGTGAATCCTGGGTTTCGAGTGTGAACGTAGGGCGTGATCTCGTGACGGTTTCCGCCCAGGATTCACACTCGAAAGCAAGGATTCACACTCGACGCTGCAAGCGCTACGGCCCGGTGGCCGGCATGCCGGTGTTGGGATTGCCGCCGAACTCGGGCACGTCGAGGCCACACCGGATCAGGTCATAGCGCGGGACCCGGTCGATCCGGTACTTGGTGAACTGGTAGGAGTGCATCAGGTTCGAAAGGAACCGGTGCGGGCTCATCGGGCTGCGCACCGAGTTGAGCACCGCCTGGGTCGCCGGACATTGCAGCGCCGCTTCGGCCTGCCTCACCCACTTGTCGTCGAGATACCCCGGGACGCCGGGGTAGACCTTTACCCACGGGCCGTCGGCAATCACCCAGTCCGGGAACAGGTTCTTGTCATGGCCGATTCGGCCGTACCGCAGACGCGGCGTGTGCGCGGCGAGCGGGTTCGCCAGCCCGATCTGGTCGATCACCCGCACGTCCAGGCCGACGTTCATGCCGAGCATGCCCAGGTTGGTGAAAAATACTGTGTGCGGGCCGGTTTCGGGTGGCTTGCGGTCTGGCGGCGGCGTCGACGACGGGATCGCCGGGACGACGTCCCACTGGTAGTAGTTGCCGGACGGCAGCAGCAACGCCCCCTCCGGGATGTTGTTGAGCGTCACCAGCACCGCACGCATCCGCGGATAGTCGAGGTAGTCCGCGGCGGTCAACGGATGCGCGTGTCCGGTCGCCTGCGCGTAGAACCGGCGCTCGTCGACGATGCCCGAGTAGGTGACCCGGGTGGCGTCGTCGCCCAGACCGGGCGAGTTCGCCGCCCACAGCGACCAGCCGGCAACCGCCAGCCACAGCACACTCGTCGCACCGGCCAGCCAATAGCCGGTTTCCCGGGAGATTCTCGTCCCGTCCGGCACGACCACGGGCACCACCGCGACCGGTGCCAGCAAACAAAATATGGGTGTCAGCAGTACCCGGCCGTGCATGAAGTCGCCGCCTTGACGAATCCAGTACAGGGCCTGCAGCAGCCCACTGACGAGAATGAAGGCCACCACGGCCGGCGGGCTTTGCACCGTCCGGGCCAGCCGCCGGTATCCGGCCGGTGGGGTGTGCCGAACGCGCCTGCCGCGCCCGGCGGAAAGCGCCAGCAGCAGGCCCAGCACCGCAAGCACCACCGCCGGAACCCACAGCGCATAGGGCCTGTTGAAGTTGGACAGGTAGAGCATGCCTTGCGGCCATTTGTCGCCGGCAGCGTCCTTGGCCAGCGCAGTGCTGGGAAACAGCAACCCGTAGTAACCCATCCGGAAGATCTCGTAGACCACCGGAAGTAGCCCCCCGGCCACGACGATCAACACCCGCCGTCGCCAGCCCCGCGCGGCGACCAGCATCATGATCAGCGCGAGCCCGCCGATCAGCGCCAACTCCGGGCGGACCAGCACGCTGCAGCCCGCGACGAAGGCGAGCACACCGATGAACACCCGCCCCCCGGAACGGCGACCGCCCGCGCTGCGATGAGCCTGTGACCAGCAGACCATCATCCACCAGAGCAGCCCCAGATAGGCCAGCACCAGCGCGCTTTCCAGGCCCGAGGTGGCGAAGTCACGCGCCGGCGGTATCGCGATGTACACGAGTGCGCCGGCCGGCACCATCGCCGCCCGCCGCCCGACCAAGCCGGGCGCATACAGCCGGCCGGTCCCCAGCATGAGCAGCGCTACCCCTAGCAGGCTGAGCGTCAGCGCCAACGCCAACGCCACATACTCCATCCGCATAGGCCCGGCCAGCTGGCTTCCGCCGTACATCAGGTAGGTCCACACCACCGAGGTGTTCGCCTCCACCCGCTCACCCTGGTTGAACACCGGACCGTTGCCGGCCAGCATGTTGCGCACCGTGCGCAACACGATCAGCCCATCGTCGGAAATCCAGCGCCGCTGCCAGGCGCCCCAGCCGAACAGCACCGCGACGGCGGCCACGCTCACCCAGAGACTGACCCGAACCAAGGTGCCGTAGGGGAATGCCGGCGTGGGTACGGGCCGGCGAGGCGACACGGCGGTCGCGTCATCTGAACGCAACAGCAACACCGATGGTTCCGATCCAGGCCAATGCCAGCAATTGCAGCACCCGGTCCCGCAGCGCGATGTCTTCGGGTTCGCCGGCCAGCCCGCCGTCGACGTCCACCGCGTAGCGCAGGATCGCGATCGTGAACGGGACCATCGAAACTGCGTACCAGGAGCCCGAATAGCGGTCGCGCTCGAACGCCAACAACCCATAGCACACCACGACCGCTGTCGCCGACATCGTCCAGACGAAGCGCAGATACGTGCTGGTGTAGCTCTCCAGCGATTTGCGGATCTTGGCACCGGTGCGTTCGGCCAACTGCAGCTCGGCATAACGCTTGCCGGCCACCATGAACAGCGAGCCGAACGCCGCTATCAGCAAAAACCACTGTGACAGGTAGATATCGGCGGCCGCACCGCCGGCGATCGCGCGGAGTAAAAACCCCGACGAGACAATGCAAATGTCGAGTACCGCTTGGTGTTTGAGGCCGAAACAGTACGCCAACTGCATGCCGAGGTAGACCGCGATCACCAGCGCCAGGTTCGGGGTCAGCCACCAGGAGACGACGAGGGAGATCGTCCCGAGTATCGCGGCGAGGGTGTAGGCGAGCCACTCCGGCACCACCCCGGCGGCAATCGGCCGGAACCGTTTGGTGGGGTGCGCGCGGTCGGCCTCGACATCGCGCACGTCGTTGATCAAATACACCGACGAGGCGGCCAGGCAGAACACCCCGAACGCGACGGCCTCCTTGCCCAACACCTCGACATAGCCGTAACGCATGTCGGTGCCAAACGCGGCCAGCGGCGCGAGCAGCACCAGCAGGTTCTTCACCCATTGGCGCGGGCGGACCGCCTTGACGATGCCCATGATCAGGTTTGCCGGAGGTCCGGCCACCGACGACATGTCCTCCACGTCCTCACTCATCGAACTGCCCCTGAATTCATCGACGGCGAGCCGTCGATCCGGGCGGCGACGCCGGCCACGGCCGCGCCGAGGGCCACGCCGACCGCCACGTCACTCGGATAGTGCACGCCCAGCAGCATCCGCGACAACGCCATCGGCGGCACCAGCACAGCCGGCAACGGCGACCCGGTGGCCCGGGCCAGCAAGATGGCCGCCGCCGTGGTGGAGGTGGCGTGCGCCGATGGGAAGCTCAGCCGGCTCGGTGTGCCGACGTGCACGGCGACCGCCGGATGGCCCGGCCGGGTGCGCCGCACCAGCCGCTTGATCAGCACCGCGGCGGCGTGCGCGGTCAACGCGCCGGCCCCGACCAGCAGCCAGGCCCGCCACCGCTGCGGCTGCAGCAGCGCCCCGAGCGCCGAAACCGCCAGCCATCCGAGGCTGTGTTCGCCGAAATACGACAGCCCTCGCGCCGCGGCCAGTGCCCCCGGCCGATGCGCCAATGCCGTCTGGATCGCCACCAACGCCGCGACTTCGCCACGCGGCCGTGCCGATTCAGCCATTGTCGTTTTGGGGCAACAGGACGGTCTCCCACTTCTGCTTGCCGGACAGCATCGGCAGGGCGTCACGGTAGACCCGGCGCATGTCGTCGAAACGGGCCGCCAACCGGCGCAGGCGGCGCAGCGACTGCCACAACAACGCGAACATCTTGGCCCGGTCGCGCTGACGGTAGACCGTGCCGCGTCCATCGGCGGTCGTGACAGTGGCGCCGTCGAGCGTGCACAGCAGGAACCACCGCGCGTCCTGAGTCGGCACATTCAGCTGCGGGCGCTGGTGATAGACGATGTCGGCCTTGGTGGCATTGTGCAGCACGCCGCGGGCCAACCGATAGCCGATCGCCAGTGGATTGACCGGTGGCTTCATCGCCTTGTGCCTGCGCGACGGTGCCGGCAGCTCGCTGGCCGCGGGCAACACGACCGCATCCGGGTACGCCTTGCGCATGCGGTGTACCTCCGGCAGCGCATTTTCCAGGATCGAGAAGATGTGCTCCGGGCCGGCGAGGAAGTCGTCGATGGCTTTGTTCTGAATGGCCACAGTCGAATATTCCATGCAGGCAAGGTGTTTCAAGGTCGCCTTCAGGTGGCTGCGCAGTAGGCCGATCACGTCTCCGTCCCAATGCATGGCCGCCACCACCAAGCGGTTGCGCAGGTGGAAATACGCCTGCCAGTCGATGGCGTCGTCCTTGTCGCTCCACGCCATGTGCCAGACCGCGGCGCCGGGCAGCGTGGCGGTGGGGTAGCCGTGCTCGCGGGCGCGCAGACCGTAGTCGGCGTCATCCCATTTGATGAACAGCGGCAGTGGCTGGCCCAGCTCTTCGGCCACCTGCCGCGGGATCATGCATGTCCACCAGCCGTTGAAGTCGACGTCGATGCGCCGGTGCAGCAGCTTGCTGCGAATGTTGTCGTCGCTCAACGGGAATTTGGCGAAGTCGTGGTCGTATTCAGCGTGCGGCGCCGCGGTCCACATGAATTTCGACCGGTCTACCACCTCGCCCATGATGTGCAGGTGCGACGGCTCCTGCAGGTTGAGCATTTGCCCGCCGACCAGCGTCGGGACCTTCGCGAAACGGTGCATCGCCAGCACGCGCAAAATGGTGTCCGGCTCGATGCTGATGTCGTCGTCCATGAACAGGATCTGTTGGCAATCGGTATTTTTCAGCGCTTCGTACATCACCCGGCTGTATCCGCCCGAACCACCCAGGTTGGGTTGGTCGTGGATGGACAGCCGGTTGCCCAGCGGCGCGGCCGCGGTGGCGAAGTCTGGGTGGTCGCGCACCTTCGCGGTGCCCTGATCCGGCACGATTACCGCACCGATCACCTTGTCTACCAATGGATCCGAAGTGAGTTCGGCCAGAGCGTTGACGCAGTCGGCGGGCCGGTTGAAGGTCGGGATACCCACCGCGATGTTTGCCACGCCCGGCGCCGGCACGGGCGCATACCAGCCCGCACTGCGCAGCGTGACGTCGCTGTCGGTGGTGATGTCGAACCAGATCCAGCCGCCGTCCTCGAACGGGTCCAGCTCGACCTCGAACTCCAACACCACCGCATGATCGGCATCACTGCCAAATCCCCGCCCCTCCAGGAATATCCGCGCCCCGGTGGCCTTGGTGCGATAGAGGTCGACGCGTCCGGCACCGGTCAACTCGGCGCGCAGCACCACTGAGCGCAGCGTCGTCCAGCGCCGCCAGTAGCTGGCCGGAAAGGCATTGAAATACGCGGCGAACGACACCTCGGACTCGGCGCCGATCTGTAGCGACGTACGGGTCACCGCGTGCGCGCGGCGGGTGTTGGTGGTCGACTCTTCCAAATAGAGCTTGCGCACATCGAGCGGTTCGCCCGGGCGCGGCAGGATGACTCTGGCCAGTAGGCTCACGGCTGTTTCACTCATCCGCGGACGCTTTCCTCTAACGGCAGGCCATCGCGCAGATGCGGCGCGAGGACGTTGTCGTACATGTTCAGCGCGCTGGCGATCGCCATGTGCATGTCCAGATACTGATAGGTGCCCAACCGGCCGCCGAACAACACTTTCGCCGAGGCGGTTTCGGCTTTCGCCCTGGCCCGGTAGGCGGCCAGCAACGCGCGGTCGGCCTCGGTGTTGATCGGGTAGTACGGCTCGTCGTCGTCGTCAGCGAACCGGGAGTATTCCCGCATGATCACCGTCTTGTCGGCCGGGTAGTCGCGCTCGGGGTGGAAATGCCGGAACTCGTGGATGCGGGTATAGGGCACGTCGAGATCGTTGTAGTTCATCACCGCGGTGCCCTGAAAGTCTCCGATGGGTAACACCTCAACCTCGAAATCCAGTGTGCGCCAGCCTAAACGACCCTCGGCGTAATCGAAATACCGGTCTAAGGGACCGGTATAAACAACAGGGGCCCGCCGGGACTCTCGGCGCAGCCCGTCGCGGACGTCGAACCAATCGGTGTTCAGCCTGACCTCGATGCGCTCGTCAGCGGCCATATTCTGCAACCAGGTGGTGTAGCCGTCGACCGGCAGGCCCTCGTAGGTGTCGTTGAAGTAGCGGTTATCGAAGGTGTAGCGCACCGGCAGCCGGGTGATGTTCGCCGCCGGCAGCTCTTTCGGGTCGGTTTGCCACTGTTTGGCGGTGTAGCCCTTGACGAACGCGTCGTAGAGCGGCCGGCCGATCAGCGAGATCGCCTTCTCCTCGAGGTTCTGCGCGTCGGCGGTGTCGATCTCCGCGGCCTGCCCGGCGATCAGCGCGCGGGCCTGGTCGGGAGTGAAGTAGCGACCGAAAAACTGCGAGACCAGGCCGAGTCCCATCGGGAACTGGTAGGCCTGGCCGTCGTGCAGCGCGAACACCCGGTGTTGGTAGCCGGTGAACTCGGTGAACTGCCGCACGTAGTCCCACACCTTCTTGTTGGAGGTGTGGAACAGGTGTGCGCCGTATTTGTGGACCTCGATGCCGGTCTGCGGCTCCGGCTCGGAGTAGGCGTTACCGCCGATATGCGGGCGCCTGTCGACGACAAGGACGCGCTTGTCGAGCTGGGTGGCCACGCGCTCGGCAACCGTCAGGCCGAAAAAGCCGGAGCCGACGACGAAAAGGTCAAAGCGAGCGGTCATCGGTTGCCTAGGGTATCCGACCGGGTGCCCGCAGCCCGGTTGGCGGCTCCCGAGAGAGTGGGGTTGCGCCGACGACCAGCATCGGGTGGGGTCGCGGCGTGCCCGCCCGGTCAATGAAAGTCGCGATTGCCTCACGATTCGATATCACCACTCTAGCCTCACCAGCCACGCTAGTACCATCAATCACGTGGGCCTGACACCCGTAACCGTCAGGCACCATGTCGCTTCACCGACATGACCACACAGTCCAGATTGAGGAGACTTCCGTGCCGAACCGACGTCGACGCAGGCTCTCGACAGCCATGAGCGCAGTCGCCGCCCTGGCCGTCGCAAGTCCTTTTGCTTATGTCGCATGCACCCAGTTGGCGGCCGACACCAAGCCCGCGGCCGAGCATCACGAGTTCGTGCGGGCAGCCGGGATGACCGACCTGCCCGGTGAACTGATAAACGCGCTGTCGCAGGGGTTGTCGCAGTTCGGGGTCAACCTGCCGCCGGTGCCCAGCCTGACCGGCAATTCCGGCGGGTTCTCCCCGGGTATGACCAGCCCCGGGTTGACCAGCCCGGGCCTGACATCGCCCGGCCTGACATC